>CALLWN010000374.1 GCA_938016505.1 uncultured Sphingomonadaceae bacterium | reverse complement strand
CCGCCATCCCCGGCGCGCCGCCTCCGCCCGAAAGCCTGGTCGTCGCACCGCCCGCCACGCTCCCCTCCGACCCCAATCTCGTCGAGCGCCTCGTCGCCCTGACTGGCCGCGCGCTTGCCCCCGGCCCCGAAGCCACCGCCCGCCCGCTGCCCGTCGCCCAGGCGCTCGCCGACACGCTGCGCCAGGCCCCCGGCGACGACGGCCTGTTCCGGATCCGCTTCGTCCACCTGAACCCCGACTGCGGCCCGCTCCACCCGCCCACCGTCTCCGCCCCCACCGCCGACTTTCGCATGGCCGCCGTGCTCGATCCCGAAGCGCCGGTGCGCCCGGTCCGCATCAGCCTCCCGCGCGACACCACGCCCGCCGCGCTCCGCCGCCAGCCCAAGGGCGCGGCCTTCATCCTCTCCGACATCCTGTGCGGCCAGGTGGCCCGCGCCCGCGGCCTCGGCCTCGTCGATCTCATCCGCCACGTCCTCCCCGGGCCGCTCCACAAGGAACTCGACCTCGGCGACGGCGCCGGCTGTCGCTCGGGCGCCGGCGACATCGGCATGATCTGCTCGCTCTCCATCCCGATCGTCACGCTGTGCGCCCTCATCCTCCTCATGATCCTCGTGAGCCTGCTCGACTTCATCTTCCGCTGGCTCCCCTGGTGCATCCAGTGCATTCCCGTGCCGGGCCTCAAGGCGAAGGGGAGGGCGCCATGACCCCCGCCGACGCCCTCGGCCGCGGCCTCGCCTTCCCGCTCCGGGTCGATGCCCGGGGCGGCCTTGCCACCGCCGCCGGCGAAGCCCATGTCGCCCAGTCGATCGCCCTCGTCGTGCTGACCGCCGCCGGCGAGCGGGTCGGCCTGCCGCGCTTCGGCGCTGGTCTCGACCGCTTCCTCATGGAGCCCAACAGCCCCGGCACCCACGCCCGCATGGCCGAGGCGATCCGGGCCGCCATCACCCGCGACGAACCCCGGGTCGCGCTCGAGGGGGTCGACATCGCCGCCGACCCGGAAGACCCCGGCCACGCCCGCGTCACCGTCACCACCCGCCTCGTCACCACCGGCGCCCCGCTCACCACGACGCTGCGCGTCCGCCTGGTCCCCGGAGGCTGCTGATGCCCCTCGTCCCGCCCCCGCCCGAGCTCGACCGCCGCCGCTTCCCAGAGCTCGTCGCCGAGATGCTGGCGCGGGTCCCGGTCCACACGCCCGAATGGACTGCCACCTCCCCGGCCGACCCGGGGGTCACCCTCCTCCACCTCTTCGCCCATGTGACCGAGAGCCTGCTCTACCGCGCCGCGCTCATCCCCGAGCGCAACCGGCAGAAGTTCCTCGCCCTCCTCGGCATCGGCCTTGCGCCCGGGCGCGAGGCGCGCGGCCTCGTCACCTTCGCCAACACCCGCGGCGACCCGGCCTTGGCCCCCGTCCCCGCCGGCACCGCGCTCGCCGCCGGCGCCATCCCCTTCGTCACCACCACCGGTCTCGACGTGCTCCCCATCGAGCTCGCCCTGTTCCAGAAGGTCCCCCTCGCCGACCCGCCCGCCGAACTCGCCGACTATTACCGCCTCCTCTACGCCTCGTGGAACCGGCCGCTGCCGCAGCCGCTCCTCCTCTACGAGACCCGCGCGGTCGAAGGCCCGGCCGATCTCGACGCCGGAGTCGATTCCGCGCTGTTCGCAGCGATCCTCGCCCGCCCCGGCCCCGGCGCGCCGGTCACGGCCGCAACGCTTGCGGGCCGGTTCCTCGCGGTCGGCCTCGCCCCAGACCCCGCCGCCACCATGGCCCGGCTCGCCCC
The DNA here is from genome assembly GCA_938016505.1 of uncultured Sphingomonadaceae bacterium. Classification (GTDB taxonomy): domain Bacteria; phylum Pseudomonadota; class Alphaproteobacteria; order Sphingomonadales; family Sphingomonadaceae; genus Thermaurantiacus. Next base: position 3,370 of record CALLWN010000374.1, on the reverse strand, counting down.
TGCCGGGGCCGAGGCCATGCCCGAGGCGCCGCTCGTCTTCGAGCTCGCCGCCGAAACCCCGCCTGCCGCCCCCGGGGCGCCGCCGGGCGTGCGCTACATCCCGCTCGCCGCCCGCGTCACCGCCGATCCCCTCTCTGGCGAGGCGGTCGCCGAGCTCGCGCATCCCGCCGACCCGGCCCTCTTCAGCCCCTTCTCCAGCCTCGCCCCGCTCGAGGCCGGGGTCGGCCCGCTCCCCCCGCTCCTCGAATCCCCCGCGCTCGCCGCCCGGCTCCTCGGCTGGATCCGCATCCGCCCCGGCCGGATGCGCCGCCTCGCCCTCCTCGCCGCCAACGCCGCGCTCGCCCGCCAGCGCGAACAGGTCGGCACCGAGCGGCTCGCCGATGGCGACGGCAGCCCCGGCCAGCTCCGCGAGCTCGCCCGCCGCCCGGTCATCCCGGGCTCGCTTACCCTCCGCTCGGTCGAGTCCGGCACCGAGATCGGCTGGACCATCGTCGACGAGATCGCGACCGCAGCCGGCGAACTCCCGCTCCCCGGCGCAGCCCCCGCCGCCAGCCCCGCCACCGCCGCCATGCTCGATGCCGAGGCCGGCCTCATCCGCTTCGGCGACGGCATGGCCGGCCGCCGCCCGCCCGCCGGCGCCGCCCTCTACGCCAGCTACGAGGTCTCGGCGGGCGCTGCCGGCAACATCGGCCCCGGCCAGATCGCCGCCGGGCCCGACCTCCCGCCCGGAATCACCGCCACCAACCCGCTCCCGTTCACCGGCGGTGCCGATCCCGAGGGCACCGAGGCCGGCGACCTTCACGTCCGCCGGATGCTCTCCCATCGCGACCGCCTCGTCACCGCCGACGATTTTGCCGCCATCGCCTGGCGCACCCCGGGTGTCGCCATGGGCCGGGTCGAGCTGGTCCCGGCAAGCCACCCCGATCTCGCGCCCGGCATCCCCGGAACCGCCCCCGGCGCCGTCACCCTCATCGTCCTGCCCGCGGCCGCTGCCGCCCCCGGTGCCAATCGAGGCGCTGCCCCCCGGCCCGACCGGGCCTTCCTCGCCGCGGTCTGCCGCCACCTCGAACCGCGCCGCCTCGTCACCACCGAGCTCCTGGTCCGCGGCCCGGACTATGCGTCGCTCTGGCTCTCGGTCGGGGTCAGCGTCGCCGGCGGCTTCGATGCCGAGGCAACCCGCACCGCCGTCATGGCTCGTCTCGCCGCCGCCCTGTCGCCGCTGCCGCCGCCTGGCACCCCGCTCACGGCGCTGCTCGGCACGCTCTACGGCCCGGCGCCCGATCCCGCCGTCCGGGGCTGGCCGCTCGGCGGCGCGGTCCGCGCCCGCCAGCTCGCCGCCGAGGCCGCCCGCATCCCCGGGGTCCGCGCGGTCGAGGGCCTCGTCATCGCCCGCGGTGAAGCCCCGCCGGCAGAGGAAATCCCGCTCGCCGGGCTCGAACTTCCCGAGATCCGCGGCATCAGCGTCGCCATCGGCGATCCGCTCCCGCTCGACCTCGTCCGCGGCACCGCCCCGCCCGAAGCGCCGGCCGGCCCGACGCTCCTCCCCGTCCCGGTCGCGCCGGAGACCTGCTGATGCGCGCAGCTCCCACCGGCCAGGGCCTCAACGCCAACGCCAGCCGCTTCCACCTGCTGCTCGGCGACGACTGGGCCGAGGCGACCAGCAGCGGCACCCCGCTCGGCATGCTGTGGCAGCGCCCCGAACCGCCCGACTGGCCGGTCCGGGGCCGCCACGGCGCCCTCACCCTGCCGCCGCGCCCGCCGCACTGGGCCGCAGCCCCCGCCCCGGCCGCGCCGGACACCGCCCGCCGGGGCGCCGCCGCCGACCGCCACGGCAACCTCTACCGGGTCGATGCGGAAGGCAGCGCCATCCGCGTCGTCTCATCCGGAACCGGCACCGACGCCCCCTTCTGGCCCGCCCCGCACGACCGGACGCCGCGCCCGGGGCCATTCGCGCCCGAGACCCCGCCACCGCCGCCCGCCGCCCGGTTCGGCCCGCTCCTCGTCACCACCGAACAGCATCTGCTCGCGGTCGTCCACGACCCGGCCGCAGGCGACAGTTTCCTGCGCTTCGACCTCGTCGGCGGCGGCGGCCCCACCCGCCACCGGCCCGCCGCCCGCTTCGCCATCCGAGCCATGGCGCCCGCGCCCGATGGCGGCCTCTGGCTCCTCGACGGGCTGACCGGCGCGCTGTTCGCCCTCGACCGCGCGCTTGGTATCCGCGGCCAGGCCGAGCCTGCAGCCGTGCCCGATCCGTTCCAGCCAGACCCGGGCGCTTCGCCGCGCACCACCCGCCCCGCCACGCCGCCGGCCGGCCTTCCCACCACTGCCGCAGACCCGGTCGCGCTCGCCCTCCTGCCCGACCACAGCCTCCTCGTCCTCGACGCCGGCGCCCCGCCCCGCCTCGTCCGCGTGACGGCAGCGGGCGCTGCCGACATCCCGGCGAGCATGCGGCCCCATCGCCACATGGCCGCCCGCCCGCTCGAGGGCGGCGAAGTCGAAGTCACGCTCGCCGGCGCGCCGGGGCAGGAGGCCGAGCGCTTCCGCCTCGTCCCCGACCCGGCCGTGCCCGCCGGCTGGCGCGCCGAGCGCGTCGCCGGCATCCACCCGCTGCGCCGCTTCGGCGGCCGCGCCCTCGTCGTCGCAGCCGACCATGTCCTCTACGACAGCGGTGCCGAGCCCCCCGCCTTCGTGCCGCTTCTCGCGCTGCGCAGCGCCGCCTTCGCCGGGACCGCCAGCCTCGAGACCCCGCTCCTCGACAGCGGCATCCCCGGCTGCACCTGGGACCGGCTCCGCCTCGACGCCTGCATTCCCGCCGGAACCGCAATCCGGGTCGAGGCGGTCGCCGCCGACAGCCTCGATGCGCCCGCGCTCGGCGGCCCCTGGCAGGCCCAGCCCGCACCCTATCCCAACGGCGACGGCGGCGACCGCCCGGCCCACCACGGCGCCAGCGGCTTCGGCCCCGGGGCCCGGGGCTGGGCGGTCCACGATTTGCTCCTCCAACGCGTCACCGGCCGCTTCGCCCGCTTCCGCATCACCCTCGCCGGAGATGGAAGGGTCAGCCCCGCGCTCCAGGCGGTCCGCGCCTGGTTCCCGCGCTTCTCCTGGAGCGAGCGCTTCCTGCCCGCCGTCTTCCGCCCCACCCCCGCGGATGCCGACTTCCTCGACCGCTTCCTTGCGAGCTTCGAGGGCGTCACCACCGCAATCGAGGACCGCATCGCCACCGCCCACCTCCTGCTCGACCCGCGCACCACGCCTGCCGATGCGCTCCCCTGGCTCGCCCGCTGGTTCGACCTCGCCTTCGATCCGCTGCTCGGCCTCGCCCGCCGTCGCCTCTTCCTCGCCCACGCCATGCGGGCCGTCGCCTGGCGCG
>CALLWN010000373.1 GCA_938016505.1 uncultured Sphingomonadaceae bacterium | reverse complement strand
GGCGGCAGGCCGGATGGCCTGCGCGGCCGCTCAGACCTTCTCGACGAGCGCGCTGCGGCGCTGGCCGTCCCTCGCCTCGGCCTCGATCCCCTCGAGCGCGCGGGCCACGATCCGCTCATGCACATCGACTGCGGGGCGCTGATTCGAGAAATCGATCTCGGGCGCCATCGGGCCCTCGGTCCGGATGCCCTTCATCGCAAGCCCGACGAACTTCCACGGCTGGCTGAAGGCGACATCGGCCGCGGTTGGCTCGTAGCCGCAGTGCGCCATGCAGTTCGCACATTTCTCATACTTGCCGGTGCCGTACTTGTCCCACTCGGTCGTTTCCATCAGCTCGGCAAAGCTCTTCGCATAGCCTTCGCCGAGCAGGTAGCAGGGCCGCTGCCAGCCGAAGACGTTGCGGGTCGGCATGCCCCACGGCGTGCACTGGAACTCCTGGTTCCCGGCGAGGAAGTCGAGGTAGAGCGGCGAGTGGGACAGCGACCACTTGCTGCCGCGCGCCTTCTGGATCCGGAACAGGTCGCGGAAGAAGTTCTTGGTCTTCTGCCGGTTGAGAAAGCTCTCCTGGTCGGCGGCGCGCTCATAGGCGAAGCCGGGCGACATCGAGATGTTCACCCCGAGCGAGGTCGCGAAATCGAGGAAGTCGGCGAGCTCCTCGGCCGGGTAGCCGTCGAAGATGGTCGCATTGGCATTGACCTGGAAGCCGGCCGCCTGCGCTGCCCGGATCGCCTTGACCGCCTTGTCGAACACGCCCTCCTGGCAGACCGCGCGGTCGTGGTGCTGCTTGAGGCCATCGAGGTGGACCGAGAAGAAGAGATAGGGGCTCGGCGTGAACTTGTGCAGGCTCTTCTCGAGGAGAAGGGCGTTGGTGCACAGCGAGACGAACTTGCGGCGCTCGACCAGCCCCGCCACGATCTCGCCGATCTCCCTGTGGATCAGCGGCTCGCCGCCCGGAATGGCGACGATGGGCGCACCGCACTCGTCGGCGGCATCCCAGCATTCCTGCGCCGAGAGCCGGCGATTGAGGATCGGGTCGGGATAGTCGATCTTGCCACAGCCGGCGCAGGCGAGGTTGCACCGGAACAGCGGCTCCAGCATGAGCACGAGCGGATAGCGCTTGCGCCCCAGGAGCTTCTGCCTTGCGATATAGGCGGCAACCGCCGCCTGCTGCTTGACGGGAACAGCCATGTCGTGCCGGGACTCCCTGACCTGTGAAATCGGACCAAAGCAGTCCGTAATGACCCCTCTGGTGAAACAGGGGCGTCGCCGCGTCAACCCCTGGCAGGCGAAGGAGGCCGTTTCGCGGCAGGTTGTGGCCGATGGATGACGCGCTCGTGATCGGCGCCGGGCACAATGGCCTCGTCTGCGCCTGGGCGCTGGCAAAGGCCGGCCTCAGGGTGCGCGTGCTCGAGCGCCGCGCCGTCGTCGGCGGGGCCTGTGTCACCGAGGAGTTCGCCCCCGGCTTCCGCAATTCGACTGCAAGCTACACCGTCTCGCTGCTCGCCCCCGAGATCGTCCGCGAGATGGGGCTCGCCCGCCACGGCCTGAGGTTGCGGCTGCGCCCGGAGGCCAATTTCCTTCCAACCGAAGATGGGCGCTTCCTTCTCGCCGGAACCCGCACTGCTGCCGAATTCGCCAAATTCTCGGCCGCCGACGCTGCCGCGCTGCCCCGCTACACCGCGACGCTGGAGCGAATCGCCACGGCGCTGCGTGCGCTGGCACGGCGGGTCCCGCCCTCGGGCGCTGGCGGCCTTGCCGACCTGACAGGGCTGCTCTCGGCAGCCCGCGACGTCCGCGCCCTGCCCATGGCCGACCGCCAGACCCTGCTGCGCCTCGTCGCCGGAAGCGCCGCCGACTTTCTCGATGGCTGGTTCGAGGCCGAGCCCGTTCGCGCCCTGTTCGGCTTCGATTCGATCGTCGGCACCTGGGCCAGCCCGATGACCCCTGGCACCGGCTATGTGCTCCTCCACCACATGTTCGGCGAGGTGAACGGGGTGAAGGGTGCCTGGGGACACGCCATCGGCGGCATGGGCGCGATCACGGCGGCAATGCGGGCCGCCTGCGCGGCGGCGGGGGTCGTGATCGAGCTCGAGGCGCCGGTTGCCCGCGTCCTCGTCGCCGGCGGCCGGGCGCGAGGCGTCGAATGCGCCGACGGCCGGATCCTGCCCGCAGGCCTCGTCGCTGCAAGTGTCGGGCCGAGGCTTCTGTTCGGCCGGCTGGTCGAAGCCGGGCACCAGCCGGATTGGCTGCGCGAGGGCATGCGCTTCTATCGCACCGGCTCGGCGAGCTTCCGCATGAACCTGGCGCTCTGCGGCCTGCCGCGCTTCACCGCGCTGCCCGAGCCCGGTCCCCACCTCGCCGCCGGGATCATCCTCGCGCCCTCGCTCGACTGGATGGACCGCGCCTTCCACGACTCGGTCGAGACCGGCATGGCGCGCGCGCCCGTGGTCGAAATGCTGATCCCGTCGGTCATCGACGACAGCCTCGCCCCGCCCGGCTGCCATGTCGCGAGCCTGTTTGCCCAGCATGTGGCGCCGCACCTCCCCGGCGGCCGGCCGTGGGACGACGCCGCGCGGGCCGAGGCGGCAGCGCGCGTGCTCGACGTGGTCGAGCGCTTCGCGCCCGGCTTCCGCCGCCTGATCCTCGGCCAGCTCGCCCTGTCCCCTGCCGATCTCGAGGACCGCTTCGGCCTCGTCGATGGCGACATCTTCCACGGCGCGATGCGGCTTGACCAGCTGTGGGCAGCGCGGCC
>CALLWN010000372.1 GCA_938016505.1 uncultured Sphingomonadaceae bacterium | reverse complement strand
TTCTCGACCCCATCGAGCCCGGCCATGAGGAGGGCGGAGTAGGCGAGATAGGGGTTGGCCGTGGCATCGGGGAAGCGGACTTCCACCCGCTTGGCCTTGGCACCCGAGCCATAGGGGATGCGGCAGGAGGCCGAACGGTTGCGGCTGGAGTAGGCGAGCAGCACCGGCGCCTCGAAGCCGGGGACGAGGCGCTTGTAGCTGTTGGTCGTCGGGTTGGTGAAGGCGTTGACCGCCTTGGCATGCTTGATGATGCCGCCGATGAAATGGAGCGCGGTCTCGGAGAGGCCGGCATAGCCTTCGCCGGCGAACAGCGGCTTGCCCTTGTTCCACAGCGACAGGTGGGTGTGCATGCCCGAGCCGTTGTCGTCCTTGATGGGCTTGGGCATGAAGGTTGCGGTCTTGCCATAGGCCTGCGCCACCATCTGCACGACATATTTGTAGATCTGCATCCGGTCGGCGGTCTGGACCAGCGTGCCGAACTCGAGCCCGAGCTCGTGCTGGGCGGCGGCGACCTCGTGATGATGCTTGTCGCAGGGCAAGCCCATCTCGAGCATGGTTGCGACCATTTCGCCGCGCAGATCCATGGCGCTGTCGACCGGGGCGACCGGGAAGTAGCCGCCCTTGGCCCGCGGCCGGTGGCCGAGATTGCCTTCCTCATACTGCCGGCCGCTGTTGGTGGGCAGCTCGACATCGTCGATGGCATAGTGGCCGCCGGCATAGCCCTGGCTGAAGCGGACATCGTCGAACACGAAGAACTCGGCCTCGGGCCCGACATAGACGGTGTCGCCGATGCCGGAGGCCTTGAGATAGGCCTCGGCCCGCTTGGCGGTCGAGCGCGGGTCGCGGCCATAGAGCTCGCCGGTCGCCGGCTCGACGATGTCGCAGAACAGGATGAGCATCGGGGTGGCCGAGAAGGGGTCGATGTAATGGGCATCGAGATCCGGCTTCAGGATCATGTCGCTCTCGTTGATCACCTTCCAGCCGGCAATCGACGAGCCGTCGAACATGAAGCCCTCGGCGAGATTGTCCTCGGTGATGACGCGCCTTGCCATCGACAGGTGCTGCCACTTGCCCCTGGGATCGGTGAAGCGGAGGTCGACCCACTCGATCTCCTTCTCCTTGATGAGCTTCAGAATGTCATCGGGCTTGGTGGCCATGGTCCTTGTCTCCTGGTGTCCTTGTGGGTGTCCTTGCCGGCGTGCTGGCTCCCCCCAGCCGGGAGCGCCGGATCAGATGGCGTCGAGGTCGCGCTCGCCGGTGCGGATGCGCACGGCGGCCTCGATCGGGCTCACGAAGATCTTGCCGTCGCCGATGCGGCCAGTGCGGGCGGCGGTCGCGATCGCCTCGACGACGCGGTCGACCTGGTTGTCGTCGACCACCACTTCGAGCCTCACCTTGGGGAGGAAGTCGACGATGTACTCGGCGCCGCGGTAGAGCTCGGTGTGGCCCTTCTGGCGGCCAAAGCCCTTGGCCTCGGTCACGGTGATCCCGGAGACCCCGACATCGTGCAGGGCCTCCTTCACCTCGTCGAGCTTGAACGGCTTGATGATCGCCTCGACCTTTTTCATGCGGCTCCCCACCTGGCGCGGCGCAGCGGTGACAGCCGACTGCGCTTGCATGCCCCGGGGGTATGCAAGGATCGTGCCAACCGCAGGTCTCGTCGTGGCGAAGCGCCGGCCGGGCGCGGCGGCTGCCCGATTTTGCGGCAGGGTGCCGAAGAAGGGGGCAGCGCGGGCGGCTCGACAGCGCGATGTCGCTCGGCCAGAGGCCCTGCCATGTCCGATGCCAGCACCGCGAGTCCCGAGGGGCGGATCCTCCGGATTGCACGCCTCATCCCCGACCCGGTCGTCATCTTCATGGCGCTGTGGCCGATCTTCTTCCTTGCCAGCGTGGCGCTCGGCGGCTTCAGCTACGAGGCGCTGAGCCCGACCGGCGGGACCGTCACCCAGACGATCCGCGACATGTCGGAGAGGGCGAACCTGCTGTGGATCTTCGACAACATGATCGTCCAGAACTGGCTGGCCTTCGGCGGCGGGGTGCTTGGCATCATCCTGCTGATCGTGATGGCGGTGGGGGTTGCCGAGCATGCCGGGCTGCTTGGGGCGCTCATCAAGCGGGCGGCGGCCGGGATTCCGGAGCGGTATCTCGCGCTTGCGGTCGTCTTTCTCGGCGTCATGAGCTCGCTCGCCTCGGATGCCGGCTATCTCATCCTGGTGCCGCTGGCCGGGCTTCTCTATGCCAGCCTCGGCAAGCATCCGCTGGCCGGGATGGCGGCGGGCTTTGCCGGGGTTTCGGCGGGTTTCTCGGCGAACCTCATCCCCGGCACGACGAGCGATGTCATCATGGGGGTGAACGCCCGGGCCTTCGCCGAAGCGCAGGGCGTGCCGTTCATCGGCTCGGAAGGGCAGGTGCTGACGCCGCCGACGATGACCTACTGGTTCACGGCCGCCTCGGTGTTCCTGCTGGCACCGGTGGGGGCGTGGGTGACGCGCCGGTTCGTCGAACCGCGGCTCGAGGGCCTGCCGTGGGAGCGCCCGGCGGAGACGGACTCCGGCGCGTTCGCGCTCTCGGACGCCGAGCGGCGGGGGCTTGGCTGGGCCGGGGTCGGGCTGGTGCTGGCGCTGGCGGCGGTCGCGGCGCTGGCGCTCGGGCCGCTCGCCGCCTTCGACAACCCGGAGACGGGGCAGCGGGTGGTGCCCTATCTCGAGCGGCTGGTGCTGCTGATCGGCTTCGTCTTCCTGGTGGTGGGCGCAGCGTTCGGCTTCGGGGCCGGGACCTTCCGCAGCATCAGGGACGTGGTGACGGGGATGGTCAAGCAGATGAACACGATGGGCTATGTGATCGTGCTCGCCTTCTTTGCCTACAACGCCCTCTCCCTGTTCAGCCATTCCGGGCTCGGGGCGCTGCTGACCCACCTCGGGGCGAGCGGGCTCGTCGCGCTGGGGCTGGAGCGGGTGCCGGTGCTGCTGCTGCTCGCCTTCCTGGTGCTGACGGCGCTCGTCAACCTGGTGGTGGGAGGGCTGACGTCGAAGTGGCTGCTCCTGGGGCCGATGTTCGTGCCGATGCTCTACACGGTCAACCCGGCGATGACGCCCGAGGTGGTGGCGGCGGCCTACCGGGTGGGGGATTCGGTCACCAACATCATCACGCCGATGATGATCTATGCCGGCGTCATCCTCGCGTTCATGCGGCGCTATGTGCCCGGGTTCACGCTGGGCGAGATGTTCGTGATGATGTTCCCCTATTCGGTGGCGTTCCTGGTGGCGTGGTCGGCGCTGCTTGTGCTGTTCTTCACCACCGGGCTGCCGTTCGGCTTCTAGGGCGGAGGCGGCCCGGCTTGCGCCCCTGTCCTGACGCATCTGTGAGTGTGTCTTGATGTCAGGTCCGGGTAACCAGCATCATTGATGCCAAGAGAGGGCAGCAAGGAGCGAACAGCTTCGTCGCGGGCGGATCGGCAGGGGAAGGGCCAACGCGCCGGGACGCACCGGAGGATTGCGCACGAGGACGTTGCGCACGAGGACATTGCGCACGAGGACCGGGCACTCTGGAGGGAGTGCGGCGGCAGGTGCCCCCGGGACCGGCCCAGCCCGTGGGCCGGCGGGGCCTTGCGAGAGCAACCAAGGGAGGGGAGCCATGATGACGGGATCGACGGCGAGGCTGATGGCGGGTGTTGCCGCCCTTCTGCCCGTGCCTGGCAATGCCAGCGCGCAGGAAATGCCGGCGCAAGCGCCGGCGCCGGTTGCCGAACAGCCGGCACTCGACCGGCTGGACGAGATCATCGTCTATTCGCGCCGGCGCGCGGAGTCCCTGCAGGATGTGCCGATCGCAGTCACGGCCTTCACGCCTGAAAGCATCGAACAGCGGGGCATCGGGCGGCTGACCCAGTTGACCAGCGTCATTCCCAACGTGATCATCGACACGCAGAGCAACGGCCCGAATGCGATCCGTGTCTACATCCGCGGCAACGGCAGCCAGGACCGCAACAGCTCGTCTGACCCGTCGGTCGGGATTTACCTCGATGGCGTGTATCTTGCCAAGAACAGGGGGGTCGTTCTGGACCTGTTCGACCTTGAGGGCGTGGAGGTTCTTCGCGGGCCGCAGGGCACCCTGTTCGGCCGCAACACGACCGCAGGCGCCATTCTCGTGCGCACCCGCCAGCCGGATCTCGACCGGAGCAGCCTGTCGGCCGAATATCGCTTCGGCGACTTCGGCCGGAGCGACATCCGGATCGCGGCCAATCTTGCACTCTCGGACAAGGTTGCCGTGAACGCCGCCTTCATCCGGCGGGCATCGGACGGCTATTTCCGTAACGAGGTCACGGGCAATTCGCTTGGCACCGACAACACCAAGGCCTTCCGGGCGACCGTGCTGCTGGCACCCGATGACCGGGCCCGGCTGACCCTGACCGTCGACTATACCCGGATCGACGCCGTCCCGTGGGGTTCGATCGCCTATCTGCCCGAGCTCAATCCCAACGGCATCTTCGGTCCGGCCAGCCCCATTCCGCCCATCCGGGCGCGGATCGCGGCAGCCGGCGGGATCACGCCGGGGGTGACGACCGGCAGCCTGGAGGACCCGTTCCGGGTTTTCCAGGAGCGCGACGGGCGCCAGGATTTCGAGATCTGGGGTTTCCGGGCGGCAGGCGAACTCAATTTCGCCAATCACCGGCTGGAGGTGGTCTCATCCTACCGGCAGCACCGGGAAAAGGAGGAGCTCGATTTCGAGGGCACCTCCATTCCGCTGCTGAGCTCGAACCTCGCCGAGGATTATCACCAGGTCAGCATCGAGGCCAAGCTGGAAAGCGGGTTTGATGGTCCGCTCAACTATACCGTCGGCACGCTGTATTTCGAGAACCGGTCCTCGGCTTCGCAGGAGGTCGGCACGAGTGGCGGGCCGCGCAACATCTTCCGGGGGTCGAGTGCCGCCCTCTATGGCGAAGCGACCTATGAGCTCACCGACCGGCTCGGGCTGTTTGCCGGCGCGCGCGTTGTCGAGGACAAGCGCCGGATCAACCGGGTGGCAAGGACGGCGCCGCTCGAATACCTCGGCAGGGACGCGAGCTTCACGGGCTGGGCCGGTCGCGCCGGTGTCAACTTCAAGGCGTCGGATTCGGCACTGGTCTACGGGCTCTGGGCGCGCGGCTACAAGTCGGGCAGCTTCAACTTCTTCCCGCCGGCGCCGCCCGCAGGCGACGGCGCCAATGAAAAGGCCTATCGACCGGAAACGGCCGACAGCTTCGAACTCGGTCTCAAGGGCGACCTGTTCGACCAGCGGCTGCGGCTCAACCTCGCGCTGTTCCACGCGATCTACACCGATCTCCAGGTGGTGACGGTCGACCGGCCGGCTGCGGCACTCACCTTCCTGAATGCCGGGCGCAGCACATCCTCGGGCCTCGAGGCCGAGCTGACAGCGATATTGGGAAGCGGCTTCCGGTTCACGGGAACCCTCGGCCTGCTCGATGCCAAGTTCGACAATGACAGGGTCGTCTCTGGTCTCAAGAACAAGATCGTTCCTCTGAGCTCGAAGGTGACTGGCTCTGCGACGCTGAACTTCGACCGGACGATCGAGCCGATCAAGGCGCGGCTGACGGCGGGGTTCACGGGCGCCTACCGGTCGAGCTTTGCCAACGGTGTCGGCGCCAATCCCCGCCAGTATCTGGAGCCGGGACGCTGGGTGACGGACGCGAACATCGGGCTGCAGCGCGGGCCGGTCTACACCAACATCGTGGCCCGGAACCTGCTCGACAAGCGCTACTATGCCTCGGTGCTGCCGCTCGACTCGCTCGGCATTGCGCCAGCGACGATCGCCGAGCCGCGGACCTTCGAGGTGTCGATCGGCGTGCGGTTCTGACGCGCGGGGCGCCAGCGCGACGGGACCGACTGGGCCTGGTGAAGGCAGACGGCGGGGTGGTGCAGACCCCGGACCTGGCCGTTCCCCGGGACCTGCCCGTTCCGGACCTGCCCTGTCACGCCGTCGTTGCGTAGCCGCCGTCGGCGGTGATGACGCTGCCGCAGAGGTAGGCGGATGCCGGGCTGCCGAGGAAGAGGGCGATGCCGGCCATGTCCTCGATCGTGCCCCAGCGCTTCATGGGGGTGGCGGCGAGCGCGACCTCGTTGATGTGGTCGGCGATGCCGGCGGTCATCTTCGAGGGGAAGTAGCCGGGCGCGATCGCGTTGACGGCGATGTGGCGGGGGGCGAGATATTTCGCCATCATCCGCGTGAGATGGAGGACGCCGGCCTTGGAGGCGGCATAGCTGTAGGTCTCGATGGGGCTCACATGCTGGCCGTCGATCGAGCCGATGTTGATGACGCGGGCGTGGCTTTCGGGCGTGGCGGCGGCCTCGAGCAGGGGGAGAAGGCGCTGGGTCAGGAAGAAGACCGCCTTCACGTTCAGGTCCATCACCTTGTCCCAGCCGAGCTCGGGGAAGGTTTCGAACGGGGCGCCCCATGACGCGCCGGCGTTGTTGAAGAGGATGTCGACCCTGGGTGCGAGGCGGGCGACCTCGGCGGCGAAGCGGTCGATCTCGGCCATCTGCGAGAGGTCGGCCGGGATCGAGGTTGCAGCGTCGCCGAGCTCGCGCGCAAGGGCTTCCACATCGGCGGCCTTGCGCGAGGTGAGGATGACCCTCGCGCCGTTTTCGACATAGGCGCGGGCGATCATCTCGCCGATGCCGCGGCTGCCGCCGGTGATGACGGCGGTCTTGCCGGCGACCGAGAAGAGGGAGGCAATGGTGAGGCTCATGCGGGTTCTCCGGCGGCGTGGGCGCGCGCGAGGCGGCTGGCTTCGGCTGCCGGACGCGCGCGGTAGAGGAGGGTCAGGATGACGAGGATCGGGATGGCGAAGACATAGAGCGAGAGGATGGCGTGGCCGAGGTTGCCGAGCAGCTCGGACATCCGGCCGACGAGGAAGGGGCCCATGCCGAGCCCGATGATGGTGGTGCCGAGGAAATAGGTGGCGGTGGCGGCGCCGCGCATGCGCGGCAGGACGAGATCCTGGCTGGTGGCGGCGGCGACGCCCACCCAGGTGGAGGCGAAGATGGAGGCGAGGAAGGCCCAGAGGTAGAACAGGGCCTCGGACGTGGTGGTGAACTGGAGGATGAAGAAGGGGGCGGCGCCAAGGAGGGCGACGAAGCCGATGAGGATGCGGCCGGCGGGGTTCCTCGCCTTGAACCAGTCGGACAGGCGGCCACCGAGGATGACCCCGAGGAACCCGCCGGCAGCACCGCCGCCGCCGAGGAAGAAGCCGGCGACCGCCTTGTCGGCGCCGAAGGTGCGGAGGGCGTAGGGCGCCTGCCAGAAGCCGACGGCGTAGCCCACCATGGCAATCAGGCCGAAGCCGGTGACGACGAGGAGGAAGGCCGGCGTGCCCCAGATGAGGGCGAAGGTGGGCGGATCGCGGCGGCGGATGGATTGCGCCCATGAGAAGACGGCATAGCCGGCGAGCCCGATCGCGACCCACTGCGGCCAGTTGCCGGCGAGGCGGACCATCAGGGCGATGAAGCCGAGCGCGGCGGCGAGGCCGGCGAGGTTCACGCCGAGGGCGCGGGCGCCGAAGCCGGCGGCATGGATGAGGGTGAGGGGCGGGAGCACCGAGAAGAGCTCGGTTGCGAAGCGGCGGAACGGGTCGGGCACGGGGGGGCTTGCGATCCCGTCGGCGAGGCCGCGGATGGGTTCGCGCAGGGTGGAGACCCAGAGCGCGAGCAGGAGGCCGGGGATGCCGACGGCGAGGAAGGCGGCCTGCCAGCCGACGAGGCCGATCGGCCCGCCTTCGGGGAAGGCGGCGTTCCAGCGATTGACGATGAGGCCGCCGATGAAGAGCGAGAGGCCGCCGCCGAGATAGAGGCCCGAGGAGTAGATGGCGAGCGCGGTCGCACGCTTCTCCTTCGGGAAATAGTCGGAGAGGATGGAGAAGGCGACCGGTGATGCGCTGGCCTCGCCGACGCCGACGCCGATGCGGGCGACGGCGAGCTGGCCGAAGCTTCGGGCGAGGCCGGACAGCGCGGTCATGCCCGACCAGAGCGCAAGGCCGATCGTCAGGAGGCGGATGCGGTGCCAGCTGTCGGCAAGCCGGCCGAGCGGGATGCCGAAGAGCGCGTAGAAGACGCCGAAGACGGTGCCGTAGAGGAAGCCGATCTCGGCGTCGCCGATGCCGAGGTCGGTCTTGATGTCCTCGGCGAGGATGGCCATGATCTGGCGGTCGACGAAGTTCGCGACATAGACGAGGACGAGGACGAACAGGACGTACCAGCTGTAGGGGCCGCCGACGCGGGCGCGCGC
>CALLWN010000371.1 GCA_938016505.1 uncultured Sphingomonadaceae bacterium | reverse complement strand
GGTGGATCCAGCTCTCGAACTGGGCGGCGAGCACGAGGAAGACCAGGAGCACGGTGAAGCCGAGGATGAGGACGAGGCTCGAGCCAGTCTGCCTGAGCGCAAGGCTCTCGCCCCTGTAGCCGATTGCCGCGATTTCCGGGTGCTTGCGGGCTTCCGCCTCGAGGAAGTCGAGCGCCTCGCCAAGCGTTGCCCCTGGAGCGAGATTGCCCTGGAGGGTGATGGCGCGCAGCTTGTTGAACCGGCCAAGCTCTCCGGCGCGGGCTTCCTCGCGCAGGGTGACGAGGCTCGAGAGCGGGACCAGCTGGCCCGAGCTTCCCGAGCGGACATAGATGGTGGAGAGATTGCCCGGCGATGCCCGGTCGCTGTCTTCGGCCTGGAGCACGACATTATACTCCTCGCCGCGGTCGATGAACGTGGTGACCCGGCGCGAGCCCATCATCGTCTCGAGCGTGGACCCTATGTCGGCGACCGAGACGCCGAGATCGCCGGCGCGGGTCGTGTCGATGTCGATGAGGAGCTGGGGCTTGGTTTCCTTGTAGTCCGAATCGAGATCGACGATCGCCGGGTTGGCGGCAGCGGCCTCGAAGATGGCGTCGCGGGCGCGGGCGAGCTCCTCGAAGCTCGATCCGGCAATGACGAACTGGATGGGCCGGCCCCGCCCGCGCGACAGGCTGTTGCCGGTGCTGACGTTGCCGCGCACCCGCGGATCGCGGGCGATGATCGCCTGGACCTCGTTGGCAACGTCGCGCGTGGTGAAATCGCGCTCCTCCCAGGGGTGGAGAAAGCCTGTCATGGCGCCGTTGGCGAAATCCTCGGTCGGGCCCCAGCTGCCGGGCGCGCGCACGATGAGGCGGCGGAGCTTCCCTTCCTCGACAAGCGGCAGGATCTTCTCCTGCAGGTCGAGCATGTAGCCGGCCATGGTGGAAAAGCCGGTCCCTTCCGCGGCGGAGACGCTCACCTGGAAGCTGCCGATATCCTCCTCGGGCGCGAGCTCGCTGGCGAGGCGGGAGGCAAGGCCGAGGCAGCCGCCGACGAACAGCAGCGCGGCAGCACCGACGAGGACCGGCCGGTTGATGATCTTCTCGAGGGCTCGCCTGTAGCTTGCGGCGACCCGGTCGAACTGGCGGTCGAGCCAGCGGTTGAACGCATTGTGCTCGCCGCCCTGCGCTTCCGCGCGCAGCAGCTTCGAGCAGAGCATGGGGATGAGCGAGAGGGCGACGAAGCCCGAGAAGGCGACCGCGCCGATCATCGCGCCGGCAAGCTCGCGGAACAGGGCGCCGATGTTGCCGGAGATGAAGTAGAGCGGGACGAAGACCGCGCACACCACGATGGTTGTCGCAACGACCGCGAAGCCGACCTGGCGGGCGCCGAGATAGGCAGCAACCAGCGGCGGCTCGCCCTGCTCGATTCGGTGGTAGATGTTCTCGAGAACAACGATCGCATCATCGACCACGAGGCCGATGGCCAGCACGAAGGCGAGCAGGGTGAGCAGGTTGAGCGAGTAGCCGAGGAGGTAGAGGACAGCGAAGGTGGCAATGAGGCAGATCGGAACCGTGATCGCCGGGATGAGGGTTGCCCGTGCGCTGCCGAGGAACAGGAAGATGACGAGGACGACGAGGGCTGCAGCCTCGGCGAGCGTCGTCCAGACGTTCCGGATCGCGCGGTCGATGAAGAGCGAGCTGTCGAAGCTGACCGCCATCTCCATGCCCGGCGGCAGCATCTTCTGCACATTGGCCATCTCGGCCTTGACGGCGTTGGCAACCGCGAGCGTGTTGGCGCCCGACTGGCGGACGACCCCAAGCCCGATCCCGGACTCTCCGTTGGCACGGAACAGCGAGTAGCGGTTTTCGGGCTCGAGGCTGACCCTCGCGACATCGCCGAGGCGGACGAGGTAGCCGTCGGTGCCCCGGGACACGATCAGCCGCTCGAAGGCTTCCGGAGATGCGAACTGGCGCGTGACCCTGACCGTCAGGTTGGTGGCCTCGCCCTCGATCCGGCCGGCGGGAAGCTCGACATTCTGGGACCTGAGCGCCCGCTCGATGTCCTGGGTGGTGAGCCCGAAGGCGGCAAGCTTCTGCCGCGACAGCCAGACCCGCATCGCCGGCCGGGCGTCGCCGCCGATCTGGACCCGCGAGACCCCGTCGATCGAGGCAAAGCGGTCGGCGACGACCCGGTCGGCGTAGTCGGCAATCTGCATTGCCGACCAGCCCGGATGGACAAGGTTGAGCCAGATGATCGGCATGGCATCGACATCGACCTTGTTCACCTGCGGCGGGTCGGCCTCGACCGGCAGGTTGCCGAGAATGCCGGCCACCCGGTCGCGGACGTCGTTGGCGGCTGCGTCGAGGTCGCGGCTGGTCGCGAACTCGATGGTGATGTCGGACCGGCCGTCGCGCGAGCGCGACGTGATCGATTCGACCCCCTCGATGCCCGAGAGCCGGTCCTCGATGATCTGGGTGACCCGGTTCTCGACCACTTCGGCATTGGCGCCGCGATAGGTGGTGTCGACCGAGATGACGGGCGGCTCGATCGCGGGCAGGTCGCGGACCGGAAGGCGGAAGTAGGAGATGACGCCCGCCAGCACGATCACGAGGCTGAGGACGGCTGCAAAGACCGGCCGTTTCACCGAGACATCGGAGAGGATCATGCCGGCTGCTCCGCAGCCTCCTGCGGTGCGCCGGGCGCGGCCTGCTCGACCGGGCGGACCGTCATGCCGTCGCGCACCTTGACCGTTCCCTCGACGACGATCCGCTGGCCCGGTGCCAGACCTTCGCGGATTTCGACCATGCCGTCGCGACGGACGCCGGTGCGCACCTCGGTCCGGGTGACGCTGTTGTCATCGTTCAGGCGGAACACGAAGCTGCGGTCGCCCTGGCCGACGAGGGCAAGGTCGGGAACGACGGTCGCGGTGCGCGGTGCGGACTTGACCTCGACCGTCATCAGCATGCCCGGGCGAAGCCGCAGATCCCGATTGGGAATGATGGCGCGAACGGTGGCGGCACGCGTGACAGGATCAACCAACGGGTCGATCGTGGCAATGGTGCCCGTGAACGGCTCGCCCGGGTAGGCGGCGGCAGATGCAATGATCGGGTCGCCGGGCCTGATCGCGGCGAGGAAGGTCTCGGGGACCGGGAAGTCGAGCTTGATCCGCGAATAGTCGACGATGGTAGCGATGGGTGTTCCGGCGTTCACGACGGTGCCGGGCGAAATCCGGCGCAGCGACAGCCAGCCGGCAAAGGGCGCGCGGATGACGCGATCGCCGATCTGTGACCCCGCGGCGGCGACCTGCCCGCGGGCGACATCGACTGCTGCCTGCGCATTGTCGATTTGGGCGCGGGTGGCAAATCCTTGCTTCTGGAGGGCCTGCAGGCGCTGCAGCTGGGACTCGGCCTCGCGCAGACGGGCCTGGAACTGGGCGAGTTGGGCGCCCTGCTCGGACCGCACCAGTTCGGCGATGACCGCTCCCTTCGGGACGAAGGCCCCGTCGGTGAAATTGACGCGGGCGATCCGCTCGGTGACGGTCGAGTTGAGATCGGCCTGCTCGTTGGCAAAGGCAGTGCCGACCGCCTCGATCCGGTCGACGATTTCCCTCGTCTGGACAGTGCCGACGACGACTGACGGCTCGCGCATGCCACCAGGCGCGCCTGCGCCGGCACCCGGCCGCGCCATGCGCCCGGCGGCCTTGCCGTCCGCCCCGGGAGATGCCCCGCTGTCACCGACCAGCGAACAGGCCCCAAGGATGAGGGCGGCGGCAAGCGCCGGTGCCGCGCACGCTTTCATGCTGGACTGCGCAGGTCTCCTCAAACCCAACTCTCCGTGGCCGTGACATGCCGAGGCGTCACCTCGCGTGAGACACCATGCCCTTCGTTTCACCGATGCCGAGCCGCACTCTTGGCACATGGAGTGGAGCCACGACCGGCGCAAGCCCCGGTCCGCGCATGGCCTGCCTGCGCACTGGTGTCGCACCTCCAGTTGTCGCGGCCGGACCGGCCGCGAAGCCCGGCGTCGGGGTTGCGGACACAGGCTGTTCTCCGGTATTTCATGTCGACGCAATGGCGAACACTCCGAACCAGGACGATGAGGGCACGGGCACCGGCACCGGGGTTGTCACCCGCACGCGCCCGCAGACCAGGAAGCCCTCGCTTTATCGCGTGCTCATGCTGAACGACGACTACACGCCGATGGAGTTTGTGGTCCATGTGCTTCAGCGCTTTTTCCGCATGAGCCTCGAGGAGGCGACGCGGGTGATGCTGCACGTTCACCAGAAGGGCGTGGGCGTGTGCGGGATCTTCACCTACGAGGTCGCCGAGACCAAGGTGACCCAGGTGATGGACTTCGCCAAGCAGCACCAGCACCCGCTCCAGTGCACGCTGGAGAAGGCCTGAGATCGCTGCACCCGCCGCAGCGGGTCGCCATCCCGATGTTGCCGACCCGATGTCGCCGAAGGCCTTGACGGCGCCGCCCGGACGCTTCCAGAGGCAGCGCCCGAGGGGAGAGTCCGGGTGGCCGACAAGCCGTTTTCGAAAATCCTGATCGCCAACCGCGGCGAAATTGCGTGTCGCGTCATCCGCACCTGTCGGCGGCTCGGGATCGCAACCGTCGCAGTCCATTCCGACGCCGATGCAGCAGCGCTCCATGTCGAGATGGCGGACGAGGCGGTTCATCTCGGCCCGCCGCCTGCCGCCCAATCCTATCTGCTCGGCGAGAGAATCGTGGAGGCCTGCCTGAGGACGGGGGCCGAGGCAGTGCACCCGGGCTATGGGTTTCTCTCGGAACGGGAATGGTTCCCGCGCGCGCTCGCCGACGCTGGCATCGCCTTCATCGGCCCACCGGCCGGGGCCATTGCGGCCATGGGCGACAAGATCGAATCGAAGAAGCTGGCGCGCGCTGCGGGTGTCAATGTCGTGCCCGGCTTTGTCGGCGAGATCGCCGATACCGAACAGGCGCTCGCCATTGCCCGGGACATCGGCTTTCCGGTGATGATGAAGGCCTCGGCCGGGGGTGGCGGCAAGGGCATGCGGCTGGCCTTTTCGGAGACCGACGTGCGCGAGGGGTTCGATGCCGTGCGCCGCGAGGCGAAGGCGAGCTTCGGCGACGACCGGGTCTTCATCGAGAAGTTCGTCGAGCAGCCGCGCCACATCGAGATCCAGGTGCTGGGCGACACCCACGGCCATGTCATCCACCTGAACGAGCGCGACTGCTCGATCCAGCGCCGCCACCAGAAGGTGGTGGAGGAAAGCCCTTCCCCCTTCGTGACGCCCGAGATGCGCGCGGCGATGGGCGCGCAGGCGGTCGAGCTGGCGAAGGCCGTGGGCTACCATTCGGCCGGCACGGTCGAGTTCATCGCCGGCGCCGACCGCAGCTTCTACTTTCTCGAGATGAACACGCGCCTCCAGGTGGAGCATCCGGTGACCGAATGCGTGACCGGGCTCGACCTCGTCGAGTGGATGATCCGGATCGCGGCCGGCGAGAAGCTGCCGTTCCGCCAGTCGGATATCCGGCTCGACGGCCATGCGATCGAGACGCGCTTCTACGCTGAGGATCCCTATCGCGGCTTCCTGCCCTCCACCGGCCGGCTCACCCGCTATGCCGAGCCGGCGCAGACCGGCGGCCTGCGCATCGACTCTGGCGTGGTCGAAGGCAGCGAGATCTCGATGTTCTACGACCCGATGATCGCCAAGGTCATCACCCACGCGCCCACCCGGCTCGAGGCCGCCGATGCCCAGGTGGCTGCGCTCGACCGGTTCCTTGTGCGCGGCATCAGCCACAATGCCGATTT
>CALLWN010000370.1 GCA_938016505.1 uncultured Sphingomonadaceae bacterium | reverse complement strand
CCGGCCTCGGCTGCGCTGGCGCCGGAGATGGCGATGGGGATGGCGATGGGGATGGCGGCGGGAAGGCCGAGGGCGGCGGCCTCGGAGGCGAGGCCGCAGACGATGCCGGGGCGGCGGGCCGGGCTCACATGCCCCAGGGCAGGTCGCGGGCGTTCGACTCCCTGAGCGCCTGGTAGCGGGCGACCGCCCAGAGCGGGAAGAAGGCAGCATAGCCGTGATACTTGAGGTAGAACACCCGGGGGAAGCCGGTGCCGGTGTAGAGCCGCTCGGCCCAGCGGGGGCCGTCTTCGCGGGGGGCCTTCTCGAGCCAGCGGATGCCGCGGGCGACTTCGGGGGCATCGACCTCGCCTGCCGCCATGAGGCCGAGCAGGGCCCAGGCGGTCTGGCTTGCGGTCGACTCGATGGCATGGCCGCGGCGGCCGGGCTCGTAGGTTTCGAGGCCCTCGCCCCAGCCGCCGTCTTCGCGCTGCTGGGCCTTGAGCCAGCCGATGGCCTTCTGCACCCAGGGTTCGGCGAGATCGACGCCCGCGGCCCTGAGGGCGACGAGGACCGACCAGGTGCCGTAGATGTAATTGGCGCCCCAGCGGCCGAACCAGCTGCCGTCTTCCTCCTGCTCGGCGCGGATCCAGCCGAGCGCGCGGGCGATGGGCCCGGCGAAGCGGTCGCGGTCGACCTGGGCGAGGAGGCCGACGCAGCGCGCGGTCACGTCGACCGTGGGCGGATCGAGGAGGGCGCCATGGTCGGCGAAGGGGATGGCGTTCAGGTAGAAATGCTCGTTCTCGGGCTCGAAGGCGCCCCAGCCGCCGTTGGAGGACTGCATGCCGACGATCCATTCGCAGGCGCGTTCGATCGCCTCGGCGTAGCGCGGGTCGCCCTGGCGGTGCATCGCCTTGGCGACGACTGCGGTGTCGTCGACATCGGGGTAGTCGGGGTTGGCATATTGGAAGGCCCAGCCGCCGGGGCGGACATGGGGGCGGCGGACCTGCCAGTCGCCCCTGTGGTCGAGGATCTGGCGGTCCTTCAGCCAGTCGAGGAGGCCGATGAGGCGGGGATCGTCGCGATCGCCGGTCTCGAGGAGGGCGTGGGCACTGAGCGCGGTATCCCACACCGGGGAGACGCAGGGCTGGAACCAGACCATCTCGCCGCGCTCGACCTTCAGGCGCTCGATCGCGCGCCGCGCGGTGGCCATGGCCGGGTGGTCGTCGGGGTAGCCGAGCGCGCGGAACATCATGACCGCGTTGGCCATGGCGGGGTAGATGGCGCCGAGCCCGTCCTCGCCGTTCAGATGCGAAAGGACGAAGGCCTCGGCCTTCCGGATCGCCGCGCGGCGGACCGGGCCGGGGATCAGGGGTTCGAGCCGGCGGAGCAGCCGGTCGAGGAGGAGGAAGGCCTCGCCCACCCTCGTGCCATTGGGGTTGACCTGGTACTGGCGGACCCTGTCGGGCGGGGTGACGAACAGCTCGGCAAGGGTGGTGCCGGTGGGGTTGGCGGCGCGGGCCCTGAGCGCGGTGAGCACGAGCAGCGGCACCATGACGGTGCGCGACCAGTAGGCGACCTTGGAGAGATGGAAGGGGAACCACAGCGGCAGGTGCATGACCTCGACCGGGATGACCGGGACTCCGCGCCAGGGGATGTGGCCGAACAGGGCAAGCGCAATGCGGGTGAAGACATTGGCCCTTGCCGCGCCGCCGCGGGCGAGGATGAAGCTGCGGGCGCGCACCATGTGGGGCGCATCGACCGGGTCGCCGATGAGCTTGAGCGCCCAGTAGGCCTTGATGGTGGCGGAGAGATCACCGGCGCCGGCCCTGAACAGCGGCCAGGAGCCGTCTTCGGCCTGTTCGGCGCGGAGGTAGAGCGCGATGCGACGCTCGGTTTCAGGGTCTGGCTCGCCGAGGAAATGCCGGAGCAGCACATATTCGGCCGGGATGGTGGTGTCGGCCTCGAGGTCGAAGACGATGTGGCCATCGGGCTTGCGGAAGGCGTAGAGCGTCTCGGCCCGCTCGCGGATGAGGGCCCGGCGCGCCTCGCGGGTGAGCAAGGCGCCGTCGACGGCAATGGTCATCCAGCAGTCTCCGGGTTCATCCTGCACTCCCTGATGCCGCGTGGCCTTGGCTGCCGGGGGAGCCCAGCAGCCGGGCGGCGGTCTCGCCGGACCTTGCCGCGCCCTCGATGGTCGCCGGCAGGCCGGTTGCAACATGGTCGCCGGCAAGAACGAGGTTGGCAAGCGCTGTCAAGGGTTGCGCCCGGCGGGCGGCGTTGGCCGGGGTCTGGAGGAAGGTGGCGCGGCGCTCGTGGACGAGGCGGGCAGCAACCGGCGCGACTGCCGGCGGAAGGCCGAGGGCGGCGCGGGTCTCGGCCCACAGGGTGGCGAGGAGCGCGTTCTCCTCGGTGTCGGCGCCTTCGACGAAACCGGCGGCCGAGATGGTGAGGGAAACGACTTCGCCCTTGACGAAGATCCACTGGGTGCGCGCCGAGGTGACTCCGAGCAGCGGGGGGCCGGCGACGGGGGCGGCGAGGCGGAAATGGGCATTCAGGATGGAGGAGGCCTCTTCCGGCGCGCGGGCCTCGGGCCAGAGCGCGTTCATCCGCGCCGGCGGGACCGCGAGGACGACGGCATCACCCGGCCCGAGCGGGACCGTCTCGCCGCCGACGGCGAGCGCTTCGACCCGGCGGCCGCTGGCCGCGAGGCCCTTCACCTGGGCGCCGAAGCGGACGGTTGCGCCGTGGCGGGCGAGCGCGCCGAGCGCAGGCTCGACGAGGGCTGGGCCGAGGCCGTGGGGGGCGAACAGCGGGCGGCACAGGCGGCCGTCGCGCCAGGCCTCGATGACGGTTGCCCGCATCAGCCGGGCCGAGGCGAGCGCTGGCGGCAGGTTCATGACGGCGAGGCTCATCGGCTCCCAGAAGCGGGTGAGCGCGGGCCCCGCGGGGCGGACGGCGTCGGCGATGGTGGCGCCCGCCCCGGCCCAGAGCAGCGGCAGCGAGCGGGCGAAGGCGCCGAGGCCGACGCCGGCGGGGCGGCGGGCGGCCGCGAGCGGCCACCAGGGCAGCGGGCCATCGTTGATGCGCACCGCCCAGCGGGCGCCGGATGCGAGATCGACGAAGGGGAAATGGGCTGCCGGGGCCGCGACGAGCGCGCCGGGCGCGCCGGCGCGGGCGAGATAGGCTGCGACCGAGCGGTTGCCCGACAGGACCAGATGGTTGCCATTGTCGATCCGGCAGCCGAGCGTTGCATCATGGTAGCTGCGGCAGCGGCCGCCGGCGTGGCGCGCCATCTCCCAGACGATGACCTGCCAGCCGGCCTCGGCAAGGGCGAGCGCGGCCGAGAGGCCGGCGATGCCGGCGCCGACGACATGGGCGGTTGGCATCAGTGGCGGGACCGCGGGGCCCCGGGGCCGAACAGGGCGCAGGCGAGGCCGCGGGCGAGCTTGGTGCGCCGCGACAGCAGCGGCTCGGGCAGGGGCCTCGCCCAGCCGAGCGCTTCCATGCGGTCGAGATAGGCCTCGTAGGCGCCCATCATCATGAGCGCCGGGGCGAGCGCGAGGCGGGCGTGGCCGGGGGCGAGGCGGCGGGCCTCGTCATAGGCGGCGCGGGCCTCGCTGCCGAGATCGCGGGCGAGCGCGGGGAGCGCCGGGTGGCCGGGAACCTGCGCCGGATCGGCCGGGATGCCGTGGGCGGCGAGGAGGTCGGCGGGGAGGTAGAGCCGGCCGATCACGGCGTCGGCCTCGATGTCGCGCAGGA
>CALLWN010000369.1 GCA_938016505.1 uncultured Sphingomonadaceae bacterium | reverse complement strand
TGCCGCGGCGGATGTAGTTCCTGATGTCGGAGACGCGCGGGTCGCCGAGCTGGCTGTCGCGCAGGCGCGACACGGCGTCATATTCGTAGAGGCCCTGCTGGGCCTTGGTGGTCGACTTGATGTGCCACTCGATGAGCGGCGCGTCGAAGGCCTGGGCGATCTCGTGGGCGAGCACGGTCTTGCCCGTTCCCGGTTCGCCCTTCACGAGCAGCGGGCGGCGGAGCGTGGCAGCGGCATTGACCGCGACCCGAAGATCGTCGGTCGCGACATAGGCTTGCGTTCCGGTGAAGCGCATGGGAACTCCTTCTCCTCCCTTGTGGCGGCGCAGCAACGCCAGCGCAATCGCGGATTTGGGAGGGCTTGCAGCCGTGTGCGGGTTTGCGCCAGAGACTGCCCATGGCAGCGACCGCAGCGGCAGCACCGGCAGGGCAGCGAACGATCCTCGGGCATCCGCGCGGGCTGTTCGTGCTCTTCTTCGCCGAGATGTGGGAACGCTTCTCCTACTACGGGATGCGGGCGCTCCTCATCTTCTACCTCACCAAGCACTGGCTGTTCTCGGACGGGAACGCAGCGCTGGTCTATGGCGCCTACACCAGCCTCGTCTACATCACCCCCGTGCTCGGCGGCTGGCTCGCCGACCGCTATCTCGGCCAGAGGAAAGCCGTGCTCTACGGCGCGGTGCTGCTGACGACCGGGCATTTCCTGATGGCCTTCGAGGGGGAGGGCGGCCAGTCCGACCCGACCATCAACATCTTCTGGGCGGCCCTTGCCTTCATCATCGTCGGCTCGGGGTTCCTGAAGGCGAACATCTCGGTCATCGTGGGTGCGCTCTACCCGAGGACCGACGTCCGCCGCGATGGCGCCTACACGATCTTCTATATTGGCATCAATGTGGGTGCCGCACTCGGCACCATCGTCGCCGGCTGGCTGGGGGAGACCTGGGGCTGGGCCTATGGCTTCGGTGCGGCGGGCATCGGCATGCTGCTCGGCCTCCTCGTCTTCATGGCGGGCAAGCCGCTTCTCGAAGGCAAGGGCGAAAGCCCCGATCCGCAGGCGCTCGCCCGGCGGGTCGGCGGGCTCCGGTTCGAGTGGCTCATCTATCTCCTTTCGCTCGGCGCCGTTGGCGGGATCTGGCTCCTCATCCAGTTCCAGGGCTTCTACGGCCAGCTCCTACTCGCAGGGGGCACCCTGCTTCTCGGCTATGTGCTGTGGCAGGCCTCGCAGCTCGACCGGGACGCGCGCCAGCGGCTCTATGCGGTCCTGTTCCTGATCGCGCTGCAGCCGGTGTTCTGGGGGCTGTTCGAGCAGGCCGGCGGCTCGATCAACCTCTTCACCGACCGCTATGTCGACCGCCAGGGGGTGCCTGCCACCCTGTTCCAGTCGATCAACCCCATCTACATCATCCTGCTCGGGCCGCTGTTCGCCGGGCTCTGGACGTTTCTCGGCCAGCGTGGCCTGGAGCCTTCGACCCCTGCCAAGTTCGGGCTGGCACTGCTGCAGGTGGGCTTCTCGTTCGTGCTCCTCGTGTGGGGCGCGAACAGTGTCGGCCCGGCGGTGCTGGTGCCGGTCATCTTCATCTTCCTGCTCTACCTCTTCCAGACGACGGGCGAGCTCTGCCTCTCCCCCGTGGGACTTTCGGCCATGAACCGGCTGGCGCCGCGGCACATGGCGAGCCTCATCATGGGTGCGTGGTTCTATGCCTCGGCCGGGGGCAATTTCGTCGCCGGCCTCATCGGCCAGGCGACAGGCGGCGAGGGTGGCGAGATGAGCCGCGCCGGCGCACTCGCGATCTACAGCCAGATCGGCTGGATCACGATCGGCGTGGGGGTCGCCGTGCTCGTGGTGGCCCCGTTCGTGAAGCGGCTGATGCACCTCGACACACTGGTCGATGACGAGGCTCCGGCTGCGGCTGCCACCGGCACGGCCGGGGCTGCTGGCAGTCAGCCGGCCTGAGCGAGACAGCGCAGAGGGGAGAGGTTGGCGGATGACGAGGCGACGGGGCATGATGCTGGCCGGTGTCATGGTGGCAGGCCTTGCCCTTTCCGCCTGCGCGACGACTGCAGGCGGCCGCAGTGCAGCAACGGCCAAGCCGGCAGAGCCCGCGGCACCGGTCTCGAAGGGCGTTCCGGCCGACACGGCCTTTGCCTCGACCTACCGCCCCTTTCCCGGCGTGCCGACTGTCATCACCAACGTCACCATCTATGATGGGAAGGGCGGCCGCGTGGATGGCGGCGCGATCCGCTTCGAGGCCGGCAAGGTTGCGGCGGTTGGCAAGGCGGTCCCGACTGCCGGGGCGACCGTCATCGATGGTGCGGGCAAGTGGGTGACACCCGGCATCATCGATGTCCACTCCCACCTCGGCAACTATCCCTCGCCCGCGGTCCAGGCCCACAGCGACGGCAACGAAGTGACGGGGCCGGTGCGCTCGGAGGTGTGGGCGCTGCACGGGGTGTGGCCTCAGGACCCCGGCTTCGGCCGCGCGCTCGCCGGTGGAGTCACCACGCTCCATGTCCTGCCCGGCTCGGCCAACCTGTTCGGCGGCCGCGGGGTCACGCTCAAGAATGTGCCCGGCACGACCGCGCTCGACATGGTGATGCCGGGCGCGCCCTGGTCGCTCAAGATGGCGTGCGGCGAGAACCCCAAGCGCGTCTATGGTTCGCGCAACCAGATGCCTGGCAGCCGGATGGGGAATGTGGCGCTCATGCGCCAGACCTGGGCCAATGCCGAGAAATACCGCGCCGACCGGGCGAAGCCGGGGCCCCAGTTCCGCCGCGATCTCCAGATGGAGACGCTTGCCGACGTGCTCGAGGGCAGGATCCTCGTCCAGAACCACTGCTACCGCGCCGACGAGATGGCCATGGTCATCGCCATGACCAAGGAGTTCGGCTACCGGGTGTCGGCCTTCCATCACGCGGTCGAAGCCTACAAGATCGCGCCCCTGCTGGCGGCCGAGGGCATCTGCGTCGCGCTCTGGGCCGACTGGTGGGGCTTCAAGATGGAAAGCTACGACGGCATCCGCGAGAACCTGCCCTTCGTCCACGCCGCCGGAGGCTGCGCCATCACCCATTCGGATGATCCGCACGGGATCCAGCGGCTCAACCAGGAAACCGCGAAGGCGCTCGCCGACGGCCGCCGCATGGGCCTTGCCATCCGCGACGAGGACGCCTGGACCTGGATCGGCATCAACGCCGCGAAGGCGCTCGGCGTCGCCGACAGGGTGGGGAGCCTCGAGCCCGGCAAGCAGGCCGATGTCGTGCTGTGGAATGGCGACCCGCTGTCGGTCTATTCAAGGCCCGAGAAGGTGTGGGTCGATGGCGCGCTGCTCTATGATGCCTCCAACCCGCGCCTGAGGCCGGTCTCGGACTTCGAGCTCGGCCAGGCCGGCGAGGGGGATGTGAAATGAGGCGTGTCCTTGCCGCTGCGCTCGCCCTCCTGCTCGCCGGGCCCGCCGTGGCGCAGGAGAGGGTCGCCATCTCCGGCGGGCGGGTGGTCACCAATGCTGGCGCGCCGCTTGATGGGGGCACGGTGCTGCTGTCCGGAGGGCGGGTGGAGGCCGTGCTTCCGGCCGGCGCGGCAGTGCCCGCCGGCTACCGTGCCCTCGATGCGCGCGGCAAATGGGTGACACCGGGCATCATCGCCGGCATGTCCCAGCTCGGCGCGGCCGAAGTGCATGCCGTCGATGAAACCAACGAGACGGTGGCGCGATCGGCACCTGCATCGGCTGCGCTGGCACTCGAGGTGGGGCTCGACCCCGACGAGACCGCGATTGCCATCACCCGGATCGAGGGCGTGACGGCCGCCATCACTGCGCCCTTCCCGGGGCGAACCATCTTCGCCGGCCAGGGCGCCATCATCAGCCTGGGCGACGGCGTGCGCCAGCCGATCCGGGCGCGGGCGTTCCAGCATGTCGCCTATGGCGAGATGGGCAGCCGGATCGCCGGCGGCACGCGGCCGGCGGCTTGGGCCGAGATTGTCAACGCGCTCGACGAGGCGCAGCGGCTGCGGAACGGACTCGTTTCGCCAATGCGCGACCAGCACCGCGACCTCAGGGTGACCCGCGACGACGCCGAAGCGCTGGTGCCGGTGCTTGCAGGCGCGCAGCCGCTTCTGGTGCGGGTCAACAAGGCAGCAGACATCCGCCAGGTGCTCAGGCTGCGAACGCTCTACCCGGGGATCCGGTTGGTGCTCGTCGAAGCCGCCGAGGGCTGGATGGTGGCCGACGAAATCGCCCGGGCCCGGGTGCCGGTCATCACGCTTGGCATGGACAATCTGCCAGGCCGGTTCGAAACCGTGGGCGCGACCATGTCGAACGTGGGACGCATGGTGGCAGCCGGGGTGACGGTGGCGCTTGGCACGCCCGACCTCGATGTCAGCTTCCAGCCCCGCCTGTTGCCGCAATATGCCGGGAACATGGTGGCGCAGGCGCGGCTGCCGGGCGGTGTCGGCCTGTCGTGGGACCAGGCCTTCGCTGCGATCAGCCGGGCGCCGGCAGAGATCTTCGGGCTTGTCGACATGGGCCGGCTGGCCCCGGGCGCGCGCGCCGACCTCGTCATCTGGTCGGGCGATCCGCTCGAGCTGTCGTCCGCGCCGGAGGCGGTCTTCATCGGCGGGATCAGCCAGCCGATGGAAAGCCGGCAGACCAAGCTTGCCCGGCGCTACCTGCCGGGCCAGCCCGAGACCGGCCTGCCCAAGGCCTGGACCCGCTGACGGGGCTATCGCGCGAGCGCCGGGTCTGGCAGAAGGCGCGCGGAGGATCCGATGGGGCTGTTCATCCTGCTCATGACGGCGTTCGTGGTGACCCACATCGGGCTTGCGACCCCGCCGCTGCGCGACGCGCT
>CALLWN010000368.1 GCA_938016505.1 uncultured Sphingomonadaceae bacterium | reverse complement strand
GGGTTCGTGCAACCGGGCCGGGCGGGAGGGTTGGCGTGGCGGCTGCCGTCCGGCCCGGCCGGAGGAATGCGCAACCGGGCCGGGCGGGAGGGTAAGCGTGGCGGCTGCCGACCGGCCCGGCCGGAGGAATGCGCAACCGGGCCGGGCGGGAGGGTTGGCGCGGCGGCTGCCGTCCGGCCCGGCCGGCACCTGGTGCGGGTGATCGGGATCGAACCGATACTCCGTTGCCGGAACCGGATTTTGAGTCCGGCGCGTCTGCCAGTTCCGCCACACCCGCGCAAGAGTCCGGCTAGCGGTCGCCACGTCAAAAGAAAAGGCCCGGCGGCACGAGGCCGCCGGGCCTGAAACTGGCGCCCGTCAGGCCCTAGTAGGTGAAGCGCACCCCGAGCCGCACCGCCCAGGTCGAGATGTTGACGAAGTTGGTGAGCGCAGGCTCGCGGAAGTTGGCGTAGGAATATTGGGTGCAGGGCCTCGTCAGGCTGCTGCCGCCGACGCACGAGACCTGCACCAGCGAGGCGAAATAGGGGAAGCCGACCTGCCGGAGCGAGCCCAGGTCGCTGTCGATCATGTTGAGGAGGTTCTCGAAGTCGGCGAAGGCCTGGATGCGCGAGCCCCTGAAGAAGGGGATCTCCTGGCTGATCGAGAGGTCGAGCTTGTTGAACCGCGGCGACTGGCCGATGTTCTTGGGTGCAATCTGGCCCTGATAGTCGGCAAGCTCCGAGTTCAGCACGAAATTGCGGAAGGCTTCGAACGTCGCCGCGTTGGCGTAGGTCACGCGCGGATCGGCGTTGATGGCCGACACATCGGGGACGTAGATGAGGTAGCGGTTGTTCTGCCCGGTGGTGCCGAACACGGCCGACCGGTTCGCAGTCGTATCCTGGAAGGTGTAGCTGTAGCGCTGGCCGGCGACCGAGTTGAAGAAGAAGTCGAACCGGGTCGCGGCATTCTTGAAGAATTCGTGCTGGTAGCCGAGGTTGACCCGGAAGGCATTGTCACGCTGGTAGATCGACGTGCCGTAGGCCGCGTTGTTGGGGTCTGCCGAGGCTGCATTGTTGTAATTGGAGAGCGCAACCGACGAGGTGCCGGGGTTCAGGTCCTTCGCGCGCTGGAAGGTGTAGGCGAAGCCGAAGTTGAGCCCGGCGTCCCACGCCTTCTCGAGGCGGGCGACGATGTTCCAGCTGTAACCCTTGCTGGTGTTGGTCAGAAACACGTCCTGGTTGTTGCCGGAGGCGGGCGAGAAGGGCTGGTAGCGGGGCCGGCCGTCTGGGAGCGTTGCCTGCACGGTGTTCGGCACCGAGCGAAGATCGGTCCAGGTGAGCGCGTTCTTCACCCGCGACCAGATGATGTCCCCGCCGATGCGCCAGTCGTCGCCAAGGAAGCCGGTGTTGAGGTTGTAGTCGGCCGAGCCCGAGATCCGCCATTGCGAGGGCAGTTCGAAGTTGGGGTCGAGCGCGTTGGTCGTGGCGAGCGCCGGTCCCTGGGCGCGGAGCAGGGTCAGGAGCTCGGCCGGGATGCCGGGGCCGCCGGTGACGTTGTTGAGGGTCGCAGCGCCGAGCGCTGCTTCCTGTGCCGGAGTGAGCCCCGGGATGCCGGGAATGGAGAAGGTGCCGCTGGCGTTGCGGATGACATTGGTGGAGGCGAGCAGCGGCCCGGGGTTGGAGAAGCTGTTCGAGATCCAGACATTGGGCGAGCCGCCGGCGAACAGGCCGGCCGAACCGCGCAGCGTCAGCCGGTCATCGGCGCGCCAGTTGAGGCCGAAGCGCGGCTGGAAGACGCCACGGCCGTTGAGCGTCGCATTGTTGGCGAAGCCGTAGCGGTCTGCGAAGGCCTGGTTGAACAGCGGGCGATCGCTGCTCTCGTAGAGATCGTAGCGGAAGCCGTAGACGAAGGTGAGGTCGGGCCGGACATCCCAGCTGTCCTGGGCACCGAAGGTCCACTGGGTGTTGCCGAAGATCGCGCGGACCGAGTCGATGTCACCGAGAACCGGGGTGGCGATGAAAAGATTGTTGGCCCGGCCAGCCTCGAGGTCGGCGATGGAGTCGAACCGCCAGTTGCCCGAGACATTCTGGGCGAACAGGTTGTTGAAATCCTGCCGGCGGCGCTCGATGATCGCCTTCACGTCATGGTCATTCTGCGAGAGGCGGGCGAGGAACTCCACCCCCCAGCTCTTGACATCGAGCTCATTGGCCTGACGGCTCACGTCCGGGCCGAACTGGATGCGCCCGGTGCCCGCCGGGCAGGGCGGTGTGACCGTGCCGACCGTCGGACCCTCGGCAAGGCAGACCTGGAACTGGCCGAACTCGCGACCGTTGTAGGGCACCTGCAGGCGGGTATAGTCATTGTAGCTGAAGCGTGCCTGGGTCGAGAAGGCCTCGGTCCAGTCGCTGTTGAGCTGCAGAACGCCGTAATGGTTGATCGACCCCTGGTTGTAGTTGTTCGACTGCAGCGAAAGGGTCTCGTTGGCGGCTCCCACCTGGTTGACGCTGGTCTGGCCGGCGAGCAGGTTGCCCTTGCTGTAGATGTAGGTCGCGGCCAGCCGGTGGGCGTCGGTCACGTTCCAGTCGAGCTTGGCGACGAGCTTCTTGTCGGCCTCGTCGACGTTGGTCGCGACATCGAGCGGGTCTAAGTTGTAGCGCGGACCCCTGGCGATCTGCTGGATGCGGGTGATGTTGGCCCGGGTCACCGAGTTCAGCGTGTTCCCGAAGCCCTCGCCGGCCGGGCCGACGAGCGCCGGAGTCGAGTTGTCAGTCTGCTCGTAGGTGACGGCGAAGAACAGCCTGTCCTTGATGATGGGGCCGGTCAGCTGGACGCCCCAGATGCGGGACGTGAAGTCGCGGTTGACCTCGCGGTCCCTCGTGCGCTTGCCCGCCAGGCTGTCGTTGTTGAGCGACCAGAAACCGGTGAAGCCGAGCCGGTTGGATCCCGACTTGAGGACGGTGTCGACTGCGCCGCCCTGGAAATTGCCCTGCTGGATGTCGGCCGGGGCGACCTGCACCGTGAACTCGGCGATGGCATCGAGCGGGACCGGCCCGCGCGCCGAGGCGAGCCCGCCGGCCTCGAGGCCGAACGGGTCACCGAAGGCGATGCCATCAACCGTGATCCGGTTGAACCGGTTGTTCTGGCCGGCGATCGAGATGGCGCCGGTGCCGTTGGTCGGGTCGAGGTTGACGAGCGGGCTGCGCGCGGCGAGCGCGCGCACGTCGCGGTTGACGGTTGCGACATCGCGGATGTCGTCTGCGGTCAGGAGGGTCGCGGCCCCGGTCGCAAGCGAGATGGAGCTCTGGGTGGCGCGCCGAGCCGTCACCTCGATCGTCTGGCCCTCGGGCACGAGGAAGACCGCAAGCCGCTGCGGCTCGCCAGACACCACGTTGGTGATGGTGGCAACCGCCGAATCATAGCCTGGCGCCGCGACCGAGATCTCGAACGGGCCGCCGATGCGCAGGTTGGTGGCGCTGAAGCTCCCCGACGCATCGGACGTCACGACCGAGCGGGTTCCGGTCGGCGTGTGGACAATCGTGACGGTCGCGCCGGCAATCGGGCTCCCCGAATCGTCGGTGACCTGGCCGCGGATGCTCCCTGTGACATCCTGGGCGAGTGCGGCGGGCGCAAAGGCGAGCGGCGCGAGGATGGCAGACCAGGCGACGGTCGCGCGAAACAGTCCAGGAAGCACCGACGAAGGCTTTGCGGCCATGGGCTCTCTCCACGAAGATTGCGGGCGGCCATAAGGCGACCCCGATGACGAACTCCCGGCCCTTTGACCGCCGTCCGTGAAGGGATTGTGACAGGCTCCGGAAGGATCCGTGACTTCGCCGGCACTGTTGTTGCGACGCAACAGGCCCGGAAACAGGCCCGGAAGGCGTAGAACCTGGCCGGCCGGCGGCACCGGGACGCCCGGGCAGCCTGTGGTGGGCGGTGACGGGATCGAACCGCCGACCTTCCCGGTGTAAACGGGATGCTCTGCCAGCTGAGCTAACCGCCCGAAGCTCTCGGGTCTTGCCAACGTCTGGCCGGCTGCTAGCCCGGCGCTCGGGTGAAGCCAAGAAGGGAACGGCAATGGCGCACGGGTTCCGGGCCGGCAGGCTCGAGGCGATCGACCGGTTTCTCGCCGAGCGCTATGTCGCCGCCGGCCGTCTTCCGGGCACGCTGCTTCTCGTCGCCCGTGGCGGCGAGGTGGCGCATTGCTCGGCCCATGGCCATGCCGATGTCGCGCAGGGGCGCAGGCTCGGGCCCGACACCATCTTCCGGATCTACTCGATGACGAAGCCGGTCACGTCGGTCGCGCTGATGATGCTCTACGAGCAGGGGGCCTTCGCGCTCGACGATCCGGTGGCGAAGCACATCCCGGAATGGCGCGATCTCAGGGTCTTTGCCGGCGGCACGGCGAGGACCGGGTGGATCACCACGCCCCCGGCGCGCCCGATGCAGGTGATCGACCTCCTGCGCCACACTGCGGGGCTCACCTACGGCTTCCAGCTGCGCTCGAATGTCGATGCCGCCTACCGGCAGAAGGGCATCGGCGAGATCGAGAAATCTGGCACGCTGGCCGGGATGATCGAGGCGCTGACCCATATCCCGCTCGAGTTCTCGCCTGGCGAGGCATGGAACTACTCGGTTGCGACCGATGTGTGCGGATGGCTGGTCGAGAAACTCTCGGGCCAGCCGTTCGAGACCTTCCTCGACGAGCGCATCTTCGCGCCGCTCGGCATGGCCGACACCGGCTTCTTCGTGAAGCCTGGGAGCGCCGCGCGGCTCGCCACCTGCTACCAGCCCAAGCGGGGCGGCGGGATCGCGGTCCAGGATCAGGCCGAGACCTCCTCCTTCCTCGCGCCGCCCTCGTTCGTCTCGGGCGGTGGCGGGCTGGTCGGCACGGCCGCCGACTATCTGGCCTTTGTCGAGGCGCTGCGCACCGGCGCCCATGACCTTCTCGGCCGCAAGACCTTCGCCCAGATGACAGCGAACCAGCTGCCGGGCGGCGCTGACCTGCCCGCGCTCTCGCGCTCGCTCTTCTCCGAAGCCGGCTATTCCGGCGTCGGCTTCGGGCTGGGCTTCGCGACCACGACCGACTGGGTGAAGACGGGTCTTCCCGGAAGCAATGGCGACTGGTTCTGGGGCGGTGCTGCAAGCACCTTCTTCTGGTGCGACCCTGCCGAGGAGCTTTCGGTCGTGTTCATGACCCAGCTCATTCCCTCCTCGACCTGGCCGGTGCGCCGCGAACTGCGCCAGCTGCTCTACGCTGCGCTCGCCTGAGCCTCGGCGACGAAGACGCGGAGCACATCCGTCACCGGGTCGGGCGCTGCCGTGCCTGAGGCGATCGCGGCCGCCATCTCCTTGCCGAGCTCCACGCCCCACTGGTCGAACGGGTTGAGGCCGAGGAAGGCGGCAAATGCGATCGTGCGCGCCTCGGCGAGCGCAAGGAGCGCCCCCAGACGGTCTGGCGTCAGCCGGTCGAGAAGAATGGTCGCGCTCGGCCGGTTGCCCGGGAAGCGCCGCGCCGGGTCGGCGGCGTCGGGCCGGCCGAGGGCGAGCGCGGCCCCCTGGGCAAGGCAGTTGGCGAGAAGCTGGGCATGGTGCGCTGGTGCGAGATGGTGACCAGGTGTTGCGACTGCGACGAACTCGACCGGGTCCATGTGGGTCCCCTGGTGGAGCAGCTGGAACACGGCATGCTGGGCGTCCGTGCCGGTGCCGCCCCACAGGATCGGAGCAGTCGGCCGCTCGACCGGGGCCCCGGCGGCGGTCACGCCCTTGCCGTTCGACTCCATGTCCAGCTGCTGGAGCCAGGCCGGCAGCAGGCCGAGCCGAACGTCATAGGCGAAGACCGCCCGGGTGGGCCGCCCGAGAAGGCTGGCGAACCAGACATCGGCGGCGGCAAGCCTGAGCGCCGCATTCGTTGAGAAGGGCGTCTCGAGCACGTGCCGGTCGATCGCGTGGGCGCCATCGAGAAGGGCCTCGAACGCCTCCCAGCCGCACCGCACGGCAAGCGGAAGTCCAACTGCGCTCCACAGCGAGTACCGGCCGCCGACGGTTTCGGAAAAAGCGAGGATCTGGTGTTCGGGCACGCCGGCCGCGGCCGCACGGGACGGTGCGGCAGTCACCGCCGTCACCCGCGCCATCGGCTCCGCCACCCCGCCGGCGGCCAGCCACTGGCCTGCACTCGCGAGGTTCTGCATTGTCTCGAGCGTGGCAAAGGTCTTGGAGACGGCGATGATCCCGGTCGTGCGCGGGTCGAGGCCGGATGTCGCCCGCACGAGCGCTTCCCCATCGATGTTGGCGACAACCCGAACCTCGGGCCCGTCGCCGGCGCGGCCCAGCGCATCGAGCAGAAGCGCGGGGCCGAGCGCCGAACCGCCGATCCCGATGTGGAGCAGGTGGGTGAGCCCACTGCCGCGCAGCCGCAGCGTCTCGGCACGCATCGCCGCATGGCCGCCCGCGCGCGCCCGGGTTGCCGGGTCGCGAAGCGCCATGTGGGTTGCAGCCCTGCCCTCGCTCGGGTTGACCATTTCGCCTGCAGCGACCGCAGCAAGAAAATCGGCGACCCCGCAGCTGGCCGCAAGCCCGGACAGGGCCTCGACGATATCGGGATCGAGACCAAGCCGCGACAGCTCGACAAGAAGGCCGGGCAGCCGGATCCGGTCGACGTGGCCAGCGCCGAGCATCTCGCGCAACGGGGGGCGCTGTGCGGCAGCCAGCGACTGCAGGCGCGTCCATTCCCCGGCGCAGGGTCCCTGCCCGTCATCACGGCTGGTCATTCCCCCTCGTAGACCGTCGGCGTGAACGATTGAAGTCGCGTTCGCAAACCGTCCCGCCGCGCCGGCCGGAGCAGCCGCTTGACAGCGGCCTGCGCTGGCGCGACCTCGACAGTCCATGCGTCCCGGGCATCCCACCCTCGACTGTGCGCCGGTCGAACCTGACCGCAGGGCCGGTCCCGTGGCCGCAGGGGCCGGAGACACGCCCCAATCCCCGGCACCCGGTGGCACGCTGTCGTTGGCTGCCGCCCTGTCGCCAACAGAAGCGCTTCGGCGCGCGCATGCAGCGCAGGGGGCCCGCATTGCCCGCCGGGCACGGCGGGTCTTTCGCGTTGCAGTTGCAGGGTTCGGGGTCGCGCTGCTGGTGCAGGTCGCCGCCGTCGAGCTGGTCGCCGTGCCCGCAGACACAATGGCACCCGCGCTGCAGCGGGGCGACCTCGTGATCGTCGACAAGACGGCCTACGGCTGGTCGGTCGCTTCGCTTCCGGACCCGCTTCACCGGCTGCGCATGGCAAGGGCGGTCGTCGGGGACGCCGATGCATCGGCGCCAACCTTGACCCGCCTGTGGCCGCGGCCAACCCGCCGGGGCGACATCATCCTCTACCGAAGCGAGACGGCCGGCGCCTCCCCGAAAGTCGGGCGCGTTCTCGCAGTCGCCGGCGACCGCATCGCCATCCGGCGCGGTCGGGTCTGGCTCAACGGCGCGCTGCTGCCCTGCGAACCGGCTGGACAGGGGCTGTGCCGCGAGGGGCTTGGCGGGCAGCACTGGCTGGTCCGGCGCGAAGATGGCCTTGAAGTTGCGGAAACGCAGGTTCCGACCGGGCACCAGTTCATCCTCGGCGACCATCGCGGGGCAGCCGCGAGGCTTCCGGATGGCAAGGCCGCGACAGGCCTCGGACTGGTGCCAGACGGGCGCATCGTCGGCCGGGTGCAGCATGTGGCCGATCGCGCACCATCAGGGCCCGGAGCGTCCGGGCTGGGGGCGCAACGATGACCGGGGCGAACGGCGCGGCCCCGACCGAAGCGCCGGCAGCGCCACCGCAGGCGAACGTGGACGACCGGACCTGGAGCGCGCAGACACTCGGCCACGCCTTCGCCGACGAGGCGCTGCTGCTGCGGGCGCTCACGCACAGGAGCGTGGGGCCCGACAATTACGAGCGGCTCGAGTTCCTCGGCGACCGGGTGCTCGGGCTTGCGATCGCCGACCATCTGTTCCGGGCCTTTCCCGGCGAGCCCGAAGGCGGTCTGACCCGCCGCTTCCACCATCTCGTCAGCCGGGAGACATGCGCGGCTGTTGCCCGCGCGCTGGGCGTGCCGGCACGGGTGCGCCTCAACCTCCAGGCCCGCAGCGACGGCGGGGCTGACAGCGACAATATTCTCGGCGATGTCATGGAAGCGCTCATCGGCGCAGTCCATGCCGATGCCGGGCACGCTGCAGCCCACGCGCTCGTGCTCCGGGCCTGGGCAGACCGGCTCGGCGGCCAGGTCGAATCGGTCAAGCATCCCAAGTCGGCGCTGCAGGAATGGGCGCTGGCGCGCAGCCTGAAGCCTCCGGCCTATGAAACCATCAGGCGCTCGGGTCCGCACCATGCGCCCCGGTTCGACGTGCGGCTGACCGTCGGCGACCTCCCCGCAGTCGAGGCGAGCGGCGGCTCGAAGCAGGAGGCCGAGACCCGCGCGGCGGAGCTGTTCCTCGGTCGGCTCGGTGGCTGACGCGCCGTTGCGCTGCGGGGTGGTGGCGCTGATCGGGGCGCCCAATGCCGGCAAGTCGACCCTCGTCAACGCCCTTGTCGGCCAGAAGCTCGCCATCGTCTCGCCCAAGGTGCAGACCACCCGGGCGCGATTGCTCGGGATCGCGGTCGAAGGGCCTGCACAGCTCCTCCTGTTCGACACGCCGGGGCTGTTCGGCCCGCGCCGGGCGCTCGACCGGGCCATGGTCTCCGCCGCGCGCGACGCCGCGCGCGATGCCGACCTGCGGCTCCTCATCGTCGACGCCCGCAGGCCCGAGGTGCCCGATGCGGTCGCCGATCTCGGGGACGAAGGTGGGCCAACCTGGCTTGTCCTCAACAAGGTCGACCTTGTCGCCAAGGACCGGCTGCTGCCGCTCGCTGCCCAGCTGGTTGAAAGCCTCCCGTTCAGGCAGGTCTACATGGTCTCTGCGCTGACCGGTGACGGGGTCGCCGACCTGCGCGCGGCGCTGGCCCGTTCGGTCCCCGAGGGCCCCTGGCTGTACCCCGAAGACCAGCTGACCGATGCCCCGGCAAGGCTCCTTGCGACCGAACTCACGCGCGAGCAATTGTTCCTGCAGCTAGGACAAGAGCTGCCCTACGCGACTGCCGTTCTCCCCGAGACCTTCGAGACCCGGCCAGACGGTTCGATCGCCATCCGCCAGCAGATCCTGGTCGACCGCGACAGCCAGAAGGCGATCGTGCTCGGCAGGGGCGGCGCGCGCATCCGGGCGATCGGCGAGGCGGCGCGTGCCGCGATCGGCGCTGCGCTTGGCGCGCGCGTGCATCTCTTTCTCCACGTGAAGGTCGCGCCCGGCTGGGCGGAAGACCCGCGGATGCTGCGCGAGCTTGGCCTGCCAGGGGCGGGGGTTGCCTGAATGGAGCGGCAGGATGATGCGCTCGTCCTGACGCTGCTGCCGCACGGCGATCACGGCGCGGTGGTCCGGTTCCTCGGCCTGTCGGGCGGGCCTGTCGCCGCCTTCGTCCACGGTGCCCGCAGCCGGCGCCGGCGGGCCGATCTTGCCCCGGGCAACAAGGTCCGGCTGAGCCTGAGCGCCCGCCTGCCGGACCAGCTGCCGACTGCCATGATCGAACCCGTGGCGAGCCGGGCACTTCTCGCCTTCGACGCCCGCACCGCTGCGGCTCTCGACTATCTCGTCCAGCTGCTCGCGGGCGTGCTCCCGGAGGGGGAAGCCTGCCCGACCGTCGCCGCCAGTCTCGACGCGCTGCTTGACCAGATGGTGGCGGACAGCGATTGGCCGGTGGCCATGGCACGGTTTGAGCGCGATCTCCTCGCCGAACTCGGCTTCGGTCTCGATCTCTCTGCCTGTGCCCGCACCGGGCGCACCGATGATCTCGCCTTCGTGAGCCCGCGCTCGGGCCGGGCGGTCACACGCGCGGCTGCCGCCGGTCAGCCCTGGGCCGGGCGGCTGCTCCCATTGCCGGCGTTTCTTGCGGCAGGGGCGCCGACGCCGGGCCGTGTCAGCCCTGCCGACCGCGATGCCGGCCTTGCGCTCACCGGCCATTTTCTCGCCCGCCACATCTTTCCCGACATGCCCCGCGCCGCCGGCCTCAGGGCAGAGGCCCTGGTGCGCCTTGGCCTCGCGGCATCATGACCGGGCTTCACTCCCGCGAGGACGAAGGCTCCGACCGGATCCTCGATGCCCCCTTCGATTCCGCGCTGTCGGAGCGCTACCTCGTCTACGCGCTCTCGACCATCACCGCGCGCTCGCTTCCCGACGTGCGCGATGGCCTGAAGCCGGTGCAGCGCCGGCTGCTGTGGGCGATGCGTCTCCTGCGCCTTGCCCCCGACCAGGCCTTCAAGAAATGCGCCCGCGTCGTCGGCGACGTGATCGGGAAATATCACCCCCATGGCGACCAGTCGGTCTATGACGCACTGGTCAGGCTCGCCCAGGATTTCGCGCTGCGCTACCCGCTCATCGAGGGCCAGGGCAATTTCGGCAACATCGACGGCGATGGCGCAGCCGCCATGCGCTACACCGAGGCGCGGCTCACCCGCGCCGCCATTCTCCTCATGGAGGATGTGGACGAGCGGACCGTGCCGTTCCGGCCCACCTACAATGGTGAGGAGGAGGAACCGGAAATCTTCCCGGCAGCCTTCCCCAACCTGCTGGCGAATGGCGCGCAGGGCATTGCGGTCGGCATGGCAACCGCAATTCCGCCCCACAATGTCGCCGAGATTGCGGATGCTGCCACCCTGCTGCTCGACGCGCCCGACACCAATCTCGCCGATCTGCTCGCCGTCATGCCCGGGCCGGACTTCCCGACCGGCGGGCTGATCGTCGAGCCGCGGCACGCCATCATCGAGGCCTATGCGAGCGGCCGCGGCGGCTTTCGCCTGCGGGCGCGCTGGCATGTCGAGGAGCAGGGGCGCGGAACCTGGGCTGCGGTCGTGACCGAAATCCCCCATGGCGTCCAGAAGGGCAGGCTGATCGAGCAGCTGGCCGGGCTCATCGCCGAGAAGAAGCTTGCCGCGCTCGAGGATGTGCGCGACGAGAGCGACAGCGCATTGCGCATCCTCATCGAGCCCAAGTCGCGCAACGTCGCACCCGAGAGCCTGATGGAAAGCCTGTTCCGCCTCTCCGATCTCGAGGTGCGGGTGCCCTTGAACCTGAACGTGCTCGGCCCCGACCGGGCGCCGCGGGTGATGGGCCTGAAGGCTGTGCTGCTGGCCTGGCTTGACCACCGCCGCGACGTTCTGGTGAAGCGCAGCCGGCACCGGCTCGCCGCGATCGCCGACCGGCTGGAGCTGCTGGAGGGCTTTCTCGCCGTCTATCTGAACCTCGACGAGGTCATCCGGATCATCCGCGAGGACGATGAGCCGAAGCCGGCGCTCATGGCCCGGTTCGCGATCTCCGAGCGGCAGGCCGAAGCCGTGCTCAACATGCGCCTGCGGGCGCTGAGGCGCCTCGAGGAAATGGAGATCGGCCGCGAGCGCGACCGGCTGATGGCCGAGCGCGAGAACCTCGAGGCGCTGGTCGCTTCGCCCGAGGCCCAGACCCGGGCGCTGAAAGCCGAGCTTGCCGCGCTGCGGGCCGACTATGCCCCGGACACTGCGCACGGCAGGCGGCGGACCGACTTCGCCGAGGCGACCGCGGCCGCGCCGATCCCGAAGGACGCGCTCATCGCCCGGGAGCCCTTGACCGTCATCCTGTCGCAAAAGGGCTGGATTCGCGCCCAGAAGGGCCATGCCGATCTCGCCGATCCTTCCGCCCTCAGGTTCAAGGAAGGCGACGACCTCCTGACCTGGTTCCATGCCGACACGCTCGACCGGATCCTGCTGCTCAGCCCCTCGGGCCGCGCCTTCACGCTCGATGCCCACGCCCTGCCAGGCGGGCGGGGCTTCGGCGAGCCGGTCAGCCTGATGGTGGACTGGCCGGCAGGCGAGCAGGTGGTGGCGGCAGCCCCCGCCCGCGAGGGTGCGAGATGGCTGCTCGTCGCAAGCGACGGCCGGGGGTTCGTCGCGCCGGTCGCGGCCATGGTCGCCGAGACCCGAAAGGGCCGGCAGCTGATGTCGCCGCGGCCGGGCGCCCGGCTCCTGGTCGCCCGCGAGGTGGGAGACGGCCACGACCATGTCGCCCTGGTCGGTGAGAACCGCAAGCTGCTGGTATTTCCGCTCGCCGACGTGCCCGAGCAGGAGAAGGGCCAGGGCGTCGCGCTCCAGAAATATCGCGACGGCGGCCTCGCCGACGCGATCACGCTGCGCCTTGCCGATGGGCTCTCCTGGCCGATGGGCGGCGACTCGGGCCGCACCCGGACCGAGAGCGACCTCACGCCCTGGCGCGGGGCGCGCGCCTCGGCCGGGCGCATGGTGCCAACGGGCTTTCCGCGAACCGGCCGCTTCTGTTAGGTGCGGCAGGCACTCCCCGGAGGAGCGATCGGCATGGCGTGGCTTGGGCGAATTGTGGTGGCGCTTGCGCTGATCTGGGCTTCGGCTGCCATCGCCCAGCCGGCCGCGGAGCCGAAGGAGACGCTGTTCACGAACGTCCGCCTGTTCGATGGCCGCTCGGACCGGCTGTCGGCGCCCACCAATGTGCTCGTGCGCGGCAATGTGATCGCAGCGATCGGACCGGCGGTCGCGGCCGCGCCGGGTGCGACGATCATCGAGGGTGGCGGGCGGACGCTGATGCCGGGCCTGATCGACGCCCACGCCCATGTGATGCTGGCCGGGCTTTCCGAGGTGGCGCTGCTTTCGACCGAGATCGGCTTCGTCAACCTTGCCGCGGCGCGCACGGCCGAGACCATGCTGATGCGCGGCTTCACGTCGGTGCGCGACCTTGGCGGACCGGTGTTCGGCCTCAAGCGTGCGATCGACATGGGGCTGGCAACGGGCCCTCGGATCTGGCCGTCGGGCGCCATGTTGTCGCAAACCTCGGGCCATGGCGACTTCCGCCTGCCGGGCGAAGTGCCGGCCGAGCCGGGCGCGCTCGCCTATGCCGACCGTCTCGGCGTGACCGCCATCGCCGACGGGGTGCCGCTGGTGCAGCAGCGGGTGCGCGA
This sequence comes from uncultured Sphingomonadaceae bacterium, assembly GCA_938016505.1. Lineage (GTDB taxonomy): Bacteria > Pseudomonadota > Alphaproteobacteria > Sphingomonadales > Sphingomonadaceae > Thermaurantiacus. The sequence goes on along the minus strand of CALLWN010000368.1, from coordinate 3,056 downwards.
GCAGCTGCGCGCAGGGGCCAGCCAGATCAAGCTGATGGCCGGCGGAGGCGTGTCCTCGCAGTTCGACCCGCTCGATGTCACGCAATATTCGCCCGACGAGCTGCGCGCGGCGGTCGAGGCGGCCGCCGACTGGGGCACCTATGTGGCGGTCCACGCCTACACCCCGCGCGCCATCCGCCGGGCGGTCGAGGCCGGGGTGAAGTCCATCGACCATGGCCAGCTGGTCGATGACGCCACGGCGAAGCTGATGGCCGAGCGCGGGGTGTGGTGGAGCCTTCAGCCCTTTCTCGACGACGAGGACGCCAACCCCAAGACTGGCGCGCAGCGGCTGAAGCAGCTTGCCGTCGCCAATGGCACCGACATGGCCTACCGCCTGGCGCGGAAATACCGGATCAGGACCGCCTGGGGCACCGACACGCTGCACAGCCCGCAGGGGCTGCTCCGGATGAACCACAAGCTCACCAAGCTCACCCGCTGGTACAGCGCGGCCGAAGTGCTCCGGATGGCGACCGGGGACAATGGCGAGCTTCTCGCGCTGTCGGGCGAGCGCAGCCCCTATGGCCGGGTGGGCGTCATCGCCGAGGGCGCATTGGCCGACCTGCTGCTGGTCGACGGCGACCCGATTGCCGACATCCGTCTCATCGAGGACCCCGAGCGCAATTTCCGGATCATCATGAAGGACGGCCAGATCGTCAAGACCAGCCTGTGATCCGCCTCGCCTGGGCTGTTCTCCTCGTCCTGCTCATGGCCCGACCGGCAGTCGGCGAGCCCTGGCCGCTGCCGCGAAGCGAGGTCGTCACCATCGCTGCGCCGGAGCTGGGCCGGAGCTACAGCTACGTGGTCGTGCTCCCGCCCGGGTACGAGACCAGCCCCGAGACGCGCTACCCCGCCCTCTACGTCACCGACGCCCCGCAGTCGGTGGCGCTCATTGCCGGCATGATGACGCGGCTTGCCGCCGGCGGGCGCGGGCTCGAGCCGGCAATCCTCATCGGGCTTGGCTATGCGGAAGGCGACACCGGGCAGTACAGCCGCCGGCGCGACTACACGCCCACCCCGCACGGCGACATCGACGCCGTCTCCGACATGCCCGGCCGCCGGGTCGCCTATGGCGAGGCGGAACCCTATCGCCGCCACCTCGAGACGGTGGCGCTGCCGGCGCTCGAGGCGCGCTTCCGCATCGACCCGGCGCGCCGCATCTACCTTGGGCACAGCTATGGCGGGCTGTTCGGGACCCATGTGCTGCTGACAAAGCCGGAAATGTTCGCCCGCTACATCCTGATCTCGCCCTCGCTGTGGTACGATCGCAGGCTGATGCTGGCGCGCGAGCGCGGCTACGCAAGCCGCAACCGCGACCTGCCCGCCAGGGCGCTGTTCCTCGTCGGCGGGCTCGAGACGATTCCGGACCCTGACCCTGAGCCGTTCGGCGACGCACTCAACGCCATGGTCGAGGACCAGGAGGCGTTCGTCACCGCGCTCAAGGGCCGCGGCTATCCCTCGCTCGAGGTCGACTCCCGCGTGCTCGATGGCGAGGACCATGGCTCGGTCTATGTGCCGGCGGTCAGGATGGGCCTCGAATGGGCGCTTCCGGGCACCGGCAGGCCCCCTCGCCTCCCCTGCCCCGCCGACCAGCCCAACTGTCGCTACCCGAAATGGGGCCGGGCGGACCGGGCTACTGCCGGATGAAGATGTAGGGACCGGGGTTGGGGACCCGGAAGGCGAAGGCGCCATCGGGGAGGAGCCCGGCCTCGGCATAGCGCAGCGTCTCGCCCGCGACGCGGATTTCGGCCTGGAGGGTCATGGCGCGGCCCGACTGCGCCGTCACCGTGCAGCCATCGGGGATCCGGGCGGTGAAGCCGGTGCGGGTGCGTCGCACCGGAAGCGCGCAATCGTCGGGATAGCCGGTCACGTCGCGCTGCGTGAGGGTGCGGAAGGCGTAGCTGTCGGGCGCGGCCTCGACCAGCGCGCCTCCGGGCGGGGGGAGGTAGAAGTCCATCCTGGGCCGGCCGGTGCGCGGATCGGGCCGGAACACCCACAGGCGCTCGCGGCTGACCGGGCCGTCCGGTCCGCCGCTGCGCCAGACCAGGTGGACAGCCGTTCCGCCCGTGCCGGCGAGCGCCGGGGCCTCGACGACCCGGAACAGGGCATGCTGGCGATCGAGCCATTGATAGGGCGTGCCAGCAACTGGCGGGCGATGCAGCGCCGGGTCGGCCGCCGCATGCTGGGCCGCATTGTCCCAGCGCCCGGCAACTGCAGTCGCAGGGTCGGGGAAGGCGCCGAAGGTCTGGCAGCCGCCGCCCAACAGCGCGAGAGCGAGCGCTGCGGCGCGGCGGCGCGCGCTGATGCCCGCCCGCACTGCCAGCCTAGCCTCGGCCGGCCTCGCGCCGCGCCATGAAGGCCAGCCGTTCGAACAGCATGACGTCGGCCTCGTTCTTGAGCAGCGCGCCGTGGAGCGGGGGGATGAGCTTCCGGGGGTCGCGCTCGCGCAGCATCTCGACGGGCAAATCCTCGTGGAGGAGGAGCTTCAGCCAGTCCAGCAGTTCCGACGTGCTCGGCTTCTTCTTGAGGCCCGGCACCTCGCGGATGTCGTAGAAGATGGTGAGCGCCTCGCGCACCAGCTCCTTCTGGATCTCGGGAAAATGGACCCGGATGATGGTTTCCATCGTCTCCCGGTCGGGAAACTTGATATAGTGGAAGAAGCAGCGGCGCAGGAAGGCGTCCGGCAACTCCTTCTCGTTGTTGGAGGTGATGATGACGATGGGGCGCTCCCGCGCCGTCACAGTCTCGCCGGTCTCGTAGACGAAGAACTCCATCCGGTCGAGCTCCTGGAGGAGGTCGTTCGGGAACTCGATGTCGGCCTTGTCGATCTCGTCGATGAGGAGGACGGGGAGCTTCGGCGAGGTAAACGCCTCCCAGAGCTTGCCGCGTTTGATGTAATTGGAGATGTCCTTCACCCGTTCGTCGCCGAGCTGGCTGTCCCGCAGGCGCGAGACGGCATCATATTCGTAGAGACCCTGCTGCGCCTTGGTCGTCGACTTGATGTGCCATTCGATGAGCGG
>CALLWN010000367.1 GCA_938016505.1 uncultured Sphingomonadaceae bacterium | reverse complement strand
CCGCAACGCCTCCGGCTCAGCCTCGGGCGTCTCGGGGATCACAGCCACCAGCGGCGGCGCCTCGGCCGGCGCCGCGCACAGCATCATCAGCCGCTCGATCCCGCCCGCCCAGCCGACCGCCGGGGTCGCAGGGCCGCCCATCGCCTCGATCAGGCCGTCATAGCGCCCGCCGCCGATCACGGTTGCCTGCGCGCCGAGGTCGCCGCTCACGAACTCGAAGGCCGTGTGGCGGTAATAGTCGAAGCCGCGCACCAGCCGCGGCTGCCGCTCGAACGCCACGCCCGAGGCATCCAGCCCCTTCTGAACCGCCTCGAAGAAGGTCCCCGCCTCCGCGCTCAGAAAGGCGTCGATCGCGGGTGCGTCCGCCACCAGCTCGCGCTCGGCCGGGTCCTTGCTGTCGAGGATGCGCAGCGGGTTGGTCTCCAGCCGCCGCCGGCTGTCCTCATTGAGGGCATCGGCATGGGCCGAAAAATGGGCCACAAGCGCCTCCCGCCAGCGGCTGCGCGTCTCGGCGTCGCCCAGCGTGTTGAGCTGCAGCGCAACGCCCCCGATGCCCAGTTCCTTCAGCAGCAGGTCGGCAAACGCCATCAGCTCCACATCGGCCATCGGCTCGGCGGCACCGATCACCTCGGCGTCGATCTGGTGGAACTGGCGGTAGCGCCCCTTCTGCGGCCGCTCGTAGCGGAACAGCGGCCCGTGCGTCACCAGCTTCAGCGGCACATGCTGCTGCCAGCCCTCCGAGATGAAGGCGCGGCAGATACCTGCCGTGAACTCGGGTCGCAGTGTCAGCGATTCGCCGTTGCGGTCCTCGAAACTGTACATTTCCTTGGCGACCACGTCGGTCGTCTCGCCCAGCGTGCGCGCGAACACATGGGTGAACTCGACGACGGGCACCATCACCGGCCGGAAGCCGAACCGCCCGGCCACGTCGCGGAAGCGGTCCACCACACGCTCGAAGCGGGCCGCCTGTTCGCCGAGGAAATCCTGCATGCCGCGCACCGGCGCGGGTTTCGGGGGTCGGGCACTCATGGGGCGCGCGCCTAGCAGCCGCCGCCCGCCGGCGCAAAGCTCAGCCGCTCGAGACCAGCTTCAGCCCGATGATCGACGCCACCAGGATCGTCAGCAGCAGCAGGCGCGGCCACTCGGCCGGCTCGCGGAAGAACAGGATGCCGAGCAGCGCCGTCCCCGCTGCGCCGATCCCCACCCACACGGCATAGGCGGTGCTGAGCGGGATGGTCCGCGCCGCCCGCTCCAGCAGCAGGAAGGACAGCGCGGCGCAGATGAAGAAACCGGCCGTCCAGCCAGGGTGTCGGAAGCCGTCGGCGAAGCGAAGGCAGGTGGTGAACCCCACCTCGAACAGCCCGGCGCCCAGCAGCAGCAGCCAGGCGACCGCCGGGGCCATCAGGCGGCCCGGGCCGCGTGGTCTGCCGCCTTCGCTGCCTCGATCTCGGCGGCCTTCGCTTCCACCAGCTTCACGATATGGTCGACGATGTCGGCATCCTGCACATGATGGTCGGTCACGCCCGACAGATAGATCATGTGCCGCCCGTTGCCGCCGCCGGTCAGGCCGATGTCCGTCTCGCGCGCCTCGCCCGGCCCGTTCACCACGCAACCCAGCACGCTCAGCGACAGCGGCGTGGTGATGTGGGCGAGCCTCTGCTCCAGCACCTCCACGGTGCGGATCACGTCGAAACCCTGCCGCGCGCAGCTCGGGCAGCTCACGATCCGCACCCCGCGCGCCCGGATGCCGAGGCTCTTCAGGATGTGGAAGCCGACCTTCACTTCCTCCTCCGGCTCGGCCGACAGCGAGACGCGGATGGTATCCCCCACGCCGGCCCACAGCAGCATGCCAAGCCCGATCGAGGACTTGACGGTGCCGCCGATCAGCCCGCCCGCCTCGGTGATCCCGAGGTGCAGCGGATAGTCGGAGCGCGCAGCGAGGTCATTGTAGGCCGCCACCGCCAGGAACACGTCGGAGGCCTTCACCGAGATCTTGAACTGGTGGAAATCCTCGTCCTCCAGGAGCTTCGCATGCTCGAAGGCGCTTTCCACCAGCGCATCCGGGCAGGGCTCGCCGTATTTCTCCAGCAGATGCCTCTCGAGGCTGCCGGCATTCACCCCGATCCGGATGGAACAGCCATTGGCCTTGGCGGCGCGCACCACCTCGCGCACCCGCTCGCGGCTGCCGATGTTGCCCGGATTGATCCGGAGGCAGGCCGCCCCCGCGTCGGCGGCTTCCAGCGCCCGGCGATAATGGAAGTGGATGTCGGCCACCAGCGGCACGCGGGCCGCGCGCGCGATCTGCCGGAAGGCCGCCGTCGCCGCCTCCGTCGGGCAGGAGACGCGGATGATGTCCGCCCCCACCTCCTCGCAGCGGCGGATCTGGTCGATGGTGGCCGCCGCATCCTCGGTCGGCGTGTTCGTCATGGTCTGCACGCTGATGGGCGCGTCCCCGCCCACGGGCACGCGCCCCACCATGATCTGCCGTGAAGGGCGGCGGTGGATATCCCGCCAGGGCCGCACCGACATGCCGTGCCTCCTACCTCGCGGCCACCACGACGGTCACGGCCCGCCGGTTGCGGGCCCAGGCCTCCTCGTTGGCCCCGTCGACCGCCGGCCGCTCCTTGCCGTAGCTGATGATCGAAAGCCGGCCCGTGCCGACGCCCTGGGCCGCAAGGAAGTTGCGCGCCGCCGTGGCCCGCCGCTCGCCCAGCGCGAGATTATATTCCCGCGTGCCACGCTCGTCGGTGTGGCCTTCGATCGTCACCCGCACGCCGGGGTTGCGGACCAGCCATTCGGCCTGCGCGCCGAGGATTGCTCGCGCCTGCTCGTCGAGGGCATAGCTGTCGAAGCCGAAGAACACCGTGTCCGAGCCGGCTGCCTCGATCAGCGCCTGCTGGCTTCCGGCAAGCGCAGCCGAGCCCACCGGCTCGGGCGGCGGCACGGTGCCGGGCTGGTCTATGGCGCCCGACGCGGGCGGCGGGGACCAGGCCTCGGGCGGCAGCACGTCGCGGTTGCGGGCGCAGCCGACCAGCGCGACCGTACCGGCGAGCAGCATCAGGGTGGCGATCTTGCGTGTCATCTCGTCTCCCTCCCTACATGGAAAGTGGAACAGGGCAATCCGGTTTTATTCATGGCAGAAGCGGCCCCCAGGCCGGATCGCTGGCATCGAGCGGCGTCGGGATGCGGCGGTCGTTGCGGCCGGTCAGGTCGATCGAGCGCAGCTGCGAGCGCCCGGCGCGGTCGGTTCGGCTGAACAGGATCACCCGGCCGTTGGGCGACCAGCTCGGGCTCTCGTCCTGCCAGCTGTCGGTCAGCAGCCGCTCGCCCGATCCATCGGGCCGGATCACCGCGATCCGGAATGCGCCGCCGCGGATCCGCGTGAAGGCGATCAGGTCGCCGCGCGGGCTCCACACCGGCGATCCGGCACGCCCCTCGCCGAAGCTGATCCGCTGCGCGCCCGATCCGTCGGCGTTCATCACATAGAGCTGCTGCGACCCGCCCCGGTCGCTCTCGAACACGATCCGCCGGCCATCGGGCGAAAAGCTCGGCGAGGTGTCGATCGAATTGCCGCTGGTCAGCCGCCGTGTCTGCCGGGTCGCCACATCATAGGCGTAGATGTCGGCATTGCCGGCGCGGGTCACGCTGAACACCAGCGTCCGGCCGTCGGGGGAAAAGCGCCCGGCGAAGCTCATCGAATCGAAGGCGCCCGCCTGCTGCTGCTCGCCCGTCCGGATGTTGTAGATCAGCACCCGCGGCCGGTTCTCGGCGAAGCTCATGTAGCTGATGGTCTCGTCGCGCGGCGAGAAGCGCGGCATCAGCACCAGCGACTGCCCCGAAGTCAGGAAGCGGTGGTTGGCGCCGTCCTGGTCCATGATCGCCAGCCGCTTCACCCGCTTCGTGCGCGGCCCGCTCTCCGCCACATAGACGATCCGGCTGTCGAAATAGCCGCTCTCGCCGGTCAGGCGGGAATAGACGGCGTCCGAACATCTGTGCGCGGCCCGC
>CALLWN010000366.1 GCA_938016505.1 uncultured Sphingomonadaceae bacterium | reverse complement strand
CCGCGAGGCCTCGGGCTGGACCGTGGCCCCTGCCGCCGAGGGCGGCTTTCTCGTCTCGCACCGCGACCGTGGCGTGACCGAGGCCCATGTCATCGACCGCGCCTTCCTCGAAAGCGCCGAGGCGCTGAAGCTCCACGCCCTTGCCGCAGAGGAGGCCGGGCAATGGGCCCACCCGGCACGGCTCGGCACGGCCGCCGTCCGCCGGCCGTCGGAGCTGCTCGAGGCCGTGCTCGAGGCCGGGCGCAAGGGGCTCGCCATCCAGCGCTACAAGGGGCTCGGCGAAATGAACGCCGAGCAGCTGTGGGAAACGACACTCGATCCCTCGGCGCGCACCCTGCTCCGGGTCGAGATCGGCGATGCCGCCCAGGCCGACGAGACCTTCAGCCAGCTGATGGGCGACGTGGTCGAGCCGCGCCGCGAATTCATCCAGTCCAATGCGCTTTCGGTCGCCAATCTCGACATCTAGGGCGTTCGCGCTCGCGGCCGCGCTCGCCGCAGCCGCGCCCGCGCCCGCCCAGCAGGCCGACGACCCGCTCGTGAAGGAAGTCGCCGACATTCTCGCCCAGCCCGGCCGCGACCTCGGCGTCGTGCCAACGCGGGTGCCCGAGCTGCTCGAGAAGCTCCTCGCCAACCCCTATGACCGCGAGGGAACGGCAAGCTGCGCCGAGCTCAGGGTCGGCATCGCCCGCCTCTCCGCCATCCTCGGCCCCGACTGGGGCGACGCCCTGCCCAAGGGCGAGAGCAGGGAGGAAGCCCTCGCCAAGGCCGGGATCCGCGCCGGCATGTCCTCGCTCATCCCGTTCCGGGGGCTTGTGCGCGAGGCGACCGGCGCTGCCGCTGCCGACCGCCGGCGCCAGCAGGCGATCGAGGCCGGGCTCGCCCGGCGCGGCTTCCTGCGCGGCATCGCGCGCGAGAAGCGCTGCCGGCTCTGAACGGCCCCGCCCTAAACCGGGGGTCAGACCGGAAGCGGGCCGTTCAGCCGGAGAAACGCGCCGGCGAGGTGGAGCGACCCGCAGATGACCACCGTGCCCGGCTGCCCGACCATCGCAAGCGCCGAGGCAATGTCGGGCGCCGTCTCGGCGGCCAGCAGCACCGGGTCGGCATGGGCGTGGCCCGGCACCGGCACGCCGATCCGCCGCGCGCCGGCGGGCAGCGCCTTCACGAAGGCGGCATGATCCTTGGTCGAAAGCAGCCCGAGGATGAAGGTGACGGGGGGCGGCCTGGTCGCGACGAACTGGGCGAGCGCGCGCGCCGCCGACGGATTGTGGCCGCCGTCGAGGAACAGCGTCGAGCCCTCCGGCAGCCGGGCGAACAGCGGCCCGGCCGAAATCCGCTGGAGGCGGGCCGGCCACTGCGCCCACTGCATCGCCCCGGCCAGCGCTGCCGCCGGCACCTCGAGGCGGCTCTGGGCCAGCAGCATGGCCACGGCAAGCGCGGCATTGTCGGCCTGGTGGCGGCCGGGCAGCCGCGGCGCCGGCAGCACCAGCGGTTCATCGGCGCCGAGCCTCACCGAGAGCCTGTCATCGGCAAGTGCGGCGTCCCACGCCTCGCCGCGGGCGAGCACCGTGGCCCCGGCCAGCGCTGCGACTTCGGCGACCCGCGCAGCGACCGCATGCGGGTAGCGCTGCGTCACCAGCGGCACCCCGCGCTTGGCGATCCCCGCCTTCTCGGCGGCGATGTGGCGGATGGTCGGCCCGAGGATCGCGACATGGTCCATCGCAAGCTCGGCAATCCCCGTCACCAGCGGGTCCGGCACCACGTTCGTCGAATCGAGCCGGCCGCCAAGCCCCACCTCGAGCACGGTCGCATCCGCCGGGGTTGCCGCAAACAGCAGGAAGGCGGCCGCCGTCAGCGCCTCGAAGAAGGAGAGCGGCTGGCCGGCATTGATCCGGAGCACGTCGCCCAGCGCCTCGGCGAAGTCGGAATCGCTCACGAGCGTGCCCGCGAGCCGGATCCGCTCGTTCACCCGCACCAGGTGGGGCGAGGTGAAGACATGGACCCGATGGCCGGCCGTCTCCAGCGCCGCGCGCAGGAAGGCGCAGGTCGAGCCCTTGCCGTTGGTCCCGGCCACGTGGAAGACCGGCGGCAGCTTGCGGTGCGGCGAGCCCATCCTGGCGAGCAGCCGGGTGATCCGCTCGAGCGAGAGGTCGACGCCCTTCACCCGCTGCTGGCCGGCGGCCCTGAGCAGCCGGTCGAGCACCGGGTCGTCCGACGAGGCGAAGTCGGTCGCCACTGGGCTCAGGCGGAGGCTGTGGTCTTGGTCAGGTGGCGGAGCAGCCGGCCGAGGGTTTCGGCAAGGTCGTGCCGGCGCACCACCATGTCGACCATGCCGTGGGCGAGCAGATACTCGGCGCGCTGGAACCCCTCGGGCAGCTTCTCGCGGATGGTCGATTCGATCACCCGCGCCCCGGCAAAGCCGATGAGCGCACCGGGTTCGGCGATGTGGACATCGCCCAGCATCGCGTAGCTCGCGGTCACCCCGCCGGTCGTCGGGTCGGTCAGGATGACCACATAGGGCAGGCCGGCCTCCCTGAGCCGCGCCACCATCACCGTCGTGCGCGGCATCTGCATGAGCGAGAGGATGCCCTCCTGCATCCTGGCCCCGCCCGCCGCCGTCACCATCACGAACGGCCGCCGCTCGGCGAGCGCAACCTCGGCGCCGCGCACGAACGCCGCCCCCACCCCGATCCCCATCGAGCCGCCCATGAAGGCGAAATCCTGCACGCCGACAACGCTCGGCACGGTGCCGATGGCCCCCTTGGCGAGCGCCAGCGCATCCGGCTCGCCGGTTGCCGCGCGGGCCGCCTTCAGCCGGTCGGGGTAGCGCTTCTGGTCGCGGAACTTGAGCGGGTCATCCGCCGGCATCTCGACCGGGATCCGCTCATACCGGCCCTCGTCGAACAGCAGCGCAAACCGCGCCGCCGGCCCGATCCGCTCATGGTGCCCGCAGGCCTGGCAGACCGAGAGATTGGCCTCGAACTCGCGGGTGTAGAGCATCGCCCCGCAGTTGCGGCACTTGGTCCACAGATTGTCGGGCACGTCGCGGCGGCCGAGGATCTGCTGGATCCGGGCCCGCCCCCGGTTGAGCCAGCTCATGCGGCAAGCCGGCGCGGCGCGGCGC
>CALLWN010000365.1 GCA_938016505.1 uncultured Sphingomonadaceae bacterium | reverse complement strand
GAGGGCATGGCCGATGTGGAGCGTGCCGGTGACGTTGGGCGGGGGCAGCACGATGGTGAAGGGCCGCGCCTCGGGGCGCACCGGGCGGAACGCGCCGGTCCGTTCCCAGTGGGCGTACCAGCGGGCCTCGATCGGCCCGGGTTCGAAGGTCTTGTCGAGCATTGCGGGCGCACTAGCGATTGGCGAAGACGCGCGGAAGTCAGTCGCCGACGATGAGGACGGCAGCCACCACCATCAGCACGAAACCGGCGAGCTGGCGCAGGCTGATGGCCTCGCCGAGCCAGAGCGTCGAAACGAGGAAGAAGCCGAGGATCGACAGCGTCTCCTGAATGCCCTTGAGCTGGGGGGCAGTGAAGACCTGGTGGCCGATCTGGTTGGCCGGGACCTGGAGGGCATATTCGAAGAAGGCGAGCCCCCACGCGGCCACGATCACGAGCAGCATCGGCGCCGACTTGAACTTCAGATGCCCGTACCAGGCGAGGTTCATGATGATGTTCGAGCCGGCCAGCAGGACAACAGTGGCAAGCTGCGGCGGCACGACCGGCGGCGCGCTCATGCGCCGCCGGTCAGCCGGCGGATCTCCTCGGCTGCCAATTCTCTCACGATCTCGGGGAGGTGGGCGGCGAGCCAGGCGTCGACCTTCGGCCGGATGAGGTCGGCAAGGAACTCCTCGACGGTCTTGTCGGAGGGCGGCAGGTTGGCCCGGAGCGGCGGGCGGGCGGGCGCTGCAGGACGTTCCACGGCACGGGCAGTCGGCTCCTCGGGGAGGCCGGCTTCGGCTGGGGCGTCGCCGCCGACAGTCTGGCGAATCGAGTCGAGGATGGCCTTGAGCGCCGGATCGATCCCGCCCTTGTCGCCTGCCGCGGTCATTGCCGGCTGACCTTCCGGATTCCGGGGGGCGGCGGCGGAAGCGCGGGCGGTTCGGGCGCGCCTTCCGGTCGGTTGCGCAGCCGGTCCTCGCGCGGATCGGGGTCGGCCCGAAACTCGCGCCAGCTCCGGTCGACCCGCGTGAAGTTCGCGGCAGGATCGTAACGTGGCCCGTCGAGGCCCGGCGCGATGAGGCTGGCCTGCCCCGTCACCTGCAGCAGCCGGTAGCCGGCGATGTAGCGATCGCGTTCCGCGCGCACGAGCGCGACCCGCGTGTTCAGAAGCTCCTGCTCGGCGTTCAGCACTTCGATGATGTCCCGGCTGCCGACCAGATTCTCCTGCTTCACCCCTTCGGCTGCAAGGGCGTTCGCCTCGATTGCAACGCGCGCCGACTGGATGACCGCTTCGGCCGCGCGCAGCACCACCCATGCGTTGGTGGCGCCTTCGACAACGGTCCGGCTGGTTGCCTCGATGGTCTCGATCGCCTGGCTCTGGGCCGCCTCGGCCTGGCGGGTGCGGGCCGAGAGAAGGCCGGAGGTCATCAGCGGGATGGAGAGGGAGACGCCAATGCCGCCGGTCAGGCCATCGACCTGGAAGGGCGCCAGCGGCCCGCCGTTGATGGCCTGGTAGGTGAAGTTCGACGTCACGCTCGCCTGACCGAAGCGCTCCCGCCGCACCGCGGTGACGCCGTGGCCGGAGGCCACCTCCTCGTAGCGCGCCGCGAGAAGGTCGGGGTTGGAGGCAAGCGCGGTTTCCGTGGCCTGGTCCGCGCTGGCCGGCATCTCCGGGAGCGGCGGCAGCGGCTCGAGCTGGCCCGGGAGCTTTCCGACGAGGCGGAGAAACGCCTGTTCGGCGCGCTGGGCCTCGCCCTCGGAGGCGACAAGGGCAGCGCGAGCGGTCTCCAGCCGGGCCTGGCTCTGCGCCACGTCGGTTCGCGTGAGGTCGCCCACCTCGAACCGGTCGGTCGAGGCCCGCAGCTGCTCGGTGAGCACGCGCACCTGGTTCCGGTTGAGCTCGACCTCGGCACGGGTGGCCAGCACGTTCGCGTAAGCCGCGACCGTATCGGCGATGACACGGTTCTCGAGGGCAGACAGTCGCTCGCGGGCTGCCGCGACACGGGCATCAGCCTCGCGGATCTGGGCCTGCACCCGCCCGCCGGCCCAGACCGGCTGGGTGATCCTGACGCCTGCGGTCGTCCTCCGGCCGAAGTCGTTCAGCTGATCGTCGAGATCCTGCGAGAAGTTGATCGCGCCATCGACGCGCGGGCGCATGCCTGCGCGGGAGATGGGCACGGCCTCGTCAACCTGGCGGACGGCTGCTCGCGTTGCTGCAAGCTCGGGGTTGGTGGCATAGGCCGCCGCGATCGCATCGGCGAGCGTCTCGGCCGAAACCGGGGTCGTGGCGAGGACAAGGGCTGGAGCAAGGCAGGCCAGTGGCAAACGGGTCATGAACAGCTTTCAGAACTGGAACGTCTTCGGCAGGCGGAAGGTCGGCAACGGAGGAGCCGGGCACTCGGTGACAAGGTCGAAGGCAATCCCCGTCCGCCCCGGCTCCGCAGCCCCGGTCGGGTGGAGCGGCGCGCGGCCGACGCCGACCCGATGGATCCCGTCGGCGCCGACGAGGATGGCGACGATGCGCCCATTGGCCTTGAGCTGTGCCACCAGCGCATCCGGAACAAATTCGACCGCGCCATCGAACAGGATCGCATCATAGGGCGCATCGTCCGGCCAGCCCTCGCCCAGCGGCCCTTCCACCAGCCGTGCCGAAGGCGGGCCCGCGATGAGCGCGCGCGCCCGCTCCGCGAGGCGAGGTTCGGCTTCCACTGCAATGACGGATGCACCCATTTCGGCCAGGAGCGCTGCCGTGTAGCCGGTGCCGGCGCCGATCAGGAGCACCCGTTCGCCCGGCGCAACCTCGGCTGCCATGAGCAGACGGGCCGTCGCCAGTGGGGCTGCCATCCAGCGCCCCTCGCCGATCGGCTGGACGGTTTCGGCATAGGCCAGCGCTGCCCGCTCCTCGAGAATGAAGCGCTCGCGCGGCACCGCGGCAAACGCCGCGATGAGCCGCGGCTCGATGATGCCGCACGGCATGAGCTGGCTCTCGATCATCGCGGTGCAGGCCAGCGCCAGCGGGTCGGGTGCGACGGAAGCCAAGTCTGGTCCTTCATTCGAGCCGCGCTTGAAACGGCGGCGCCGCCCTAGTAGCGGCCCGCCATTCGGGTGCCAAGCGGCCAGACGGGCGCCTCGACGGCAGGAGAGAGGTGGCGGTGGCGACCGAAGACGATATCGAGTGGTGGGAACATGCCGACGCAGCGGCCATGGCTGCCGAACTCGCAGGCGATGTGGCCTTTCTGCTGGCCCAGGCCGTCGAGGGTCATGGTGCCGCCATCGCGGCCGTGCCTCCTGGCGCTGCGGCCGTCCCGCTGCTCGAGACACTGTTCCGCATGCCCGTGCCGTGGACCAAGGTCACGGTCCTTCCCACCCACGGGACGCTTGCCGCCGGAACGGTCGAGGCCGCCATGGGCTCGGGCGCGCGGGTTGCAGGTCTCGACCTCCCGGATCCCGTTTCCGGGCAGCTCGATCTCGCCTGGCTCGACGTCTCCGATTCCGGCCGGGTGGGCGGTCTTGTCCGGGGGCCCGATCTCAAGGTGGCGCTCACCTCACCCCACCCGGTCCGGGCCGGTGCCGATGGAGTCCCCTATCTGACGGCGAGCGCGCTCCTCGGCGCCCGCGCCCTCATCATCTCGGCGCGCGGCGAGGGCGAACGCGCCATGCTCGAGGAAGCGATCACCGATGGTGCCGGATCGCGCTTTCCGGCCGGGCGCCTGCTGGCCGAGGCCGACCAGGCGATCGACATCCACTGGTGCCCCTGACCGGGCCACCACCCCGCACGCCCGCTGAGGTCAGGTCGTCGTCGGCGAGGCGAAGGTGGGCACGCCCTGCTCGCACAGGTGGCACAGCGCCTCCATGACGGCACGCACGCGGCGATCGAGCAGCCGGTAGCGCACCACCTGCCCCTCCCGGCGTGGGGAGACAACTCCCGCCTCCCTGAGCAGGGCGAGATGCTGCGAGACCCGGGACTGGGACAGGCCGGTCAGCGCGACGAGCTCGGTGACGGTCGGCTCGTCGAGATGGGCCTCCTCCGCCATGCCGATCCGGCACAGCATCCTCAGCCGATCCGGATTGGCGAGGATCCGCAGCGTGCGGGCCATGTCCTCGGCCTGCTGGCCGAGCGGCGCGAGCTGCGGCGCGGGAGCGGGGATGGTTGTCATGCCACGGTCTCCGCGGGGTGGAACGCAGGTGTCTCGGGCTTGGGCAGGCCGGCTGGCAGGCCGTCGTCGCGCAGCAGCACGTAGATCGCAGGGATCACGAGCACG
>CALLWN010000364.1 GCA_938016505.1 uncultured Sphingomonadaceae bacterium | reverse complement strand
GGGGGAGACGGCGATGGCCTCGTCGGCGAGGGCGAGGAGCGGCGCGTCGCTTGCATGGTCGGAATAGGCGCGGACGTGGGCGGGCGCGCCAGCGCCGCAGCGCTCGCGGAGGAAGGCCTCGACCCGGGCGGCCTTGGCGGCACCGTAGCAGTTGGCACCGGCGATGCGGGGGGTGAGCGCACCATGGTGCCAGACATTTTCGGTGGCGACGAGGTGCGAGATGCCCCAGCGCCGGGCGAGCGCCTCGGCGTAGATGCGCGACGAGGCGGTCGCGATGACGATCTCATAGCCCTCGGCGCGGTCGGCGGCGATCCGGGCGAGCGCCTCGGGGCGCTCGGCGCGGGGGCCGAACCGGGCAGCGAAGGCCGCGGCGCGCTCGGCGACGCGCCCGGCGGGCAGGCGGGGGCCGATGAGGAGGGCGTGCATCGCCTGCTTGAGGCCCTTGCGGCCGAGGAGTGGGTAGAGGGCGAGCGGGACTGCGGCGAGCGGGAGGAGGAGGAGGCGCCACGGCGCCTCGGTGCGGGCGACGAAGAGGAGCCAGGGCATCCAGCTCGGCGTGCGGGTGATGGTCCGGTCCATGTCGTAGATGGCGAACCTCATGGCGCGCCCCGGGGGTTGGTGGCGCGCCAGGTGGCGGGCGGGACTCGCTGCTCGGGCGGGAGCGACCACAGGCCCCGGCCCTCGCGCCGGGCGGCGGCGTGGCCGGCGCGGATCTCGGCGTCGGCGCCGTAGCGGGTGACGGCCCAGGCATTGCCGGAGCGGGTCATGGCGGCGTTGACATAGGCCCGGCCGACGAAGACCTTGCCGACGAGGCGGCCGTAGCGGTCGCGGTCGATGGTCTCAACCATGACCGACTTGCCGTCGACGAGGCGGCGGAGCGCGGCGCGCGATGCCGGGCCCCAGGGCTGGCCGAGCTCTGGCGCGTCGATCCCGGCGAGGCGGATCTCGTGGATGCGCTTCGTGGGGATGCGCTCGACGACGAGCGAATCGCCGTCCTTCACGCGGAGCACGCGGGCCTCGAACCGCTCGGCGCGCAGCGGCGATGCCGCGAGGAGGAGGAGGGCGAGGAGGGCGAGGAGGCGCGACACGGTCTGCGGGCCTTGCATTCGCGCAAGGTGGCGGGCAACCCTGTGTCGCGTCATGGCGACCGAGGCAGCCGACACCGGCGACGGGGCCGCAGGCGGGCGGCAGCGGCTTGTGCTGGCGGGCGAACTCACGATCGACCGGGCGGCGGGCCTCGAGCGGGAGCTGGCCGGGGTGCCGCCTGGGCCGCTTGCGATCGACCTTTCGGGCGTGACCCGGATCGACACGGTGGGGGCGTGGCTGGTCCACCGGCTGCTGCGCGACCGTTCGGGAAGCGGGGTCGAGGGCGCCCCGGCGGATGCCCGCCGGCTGCTCGCCGAGGTTGCCGCCGCCGACCAGCCGTGCGCGCTGCGCCCGGACCTGCAGCCGCCGTGGCTGCGCGAGATCGGCAAGATCGGGACGGCGGTGATCGGCGCGGCCGCCACGATGGGCGCGGGGCTGGGATTTGTCGGCACCGTTCTGCTGGTCGCGGTTCGGACTGCGGTCTCGCGCCGCGGCATCCGCTGGGCCGCGGTCTCGCGGCAGATGGAGGCGACCGGGGTCGAGGCGCTCGGGATTGTCGGGCTGATGAGCTTTCTGATCGGGATCGTGATCGCCCAGCAGGGCGCGGTCCAGCTCGAGCAGTTTGGCGCGCAGGTGTTCACGGTCAACCTCATCGGCCGCTCGACCTTCCGCGAGCTCGGGATCCTGCTGACCGCGATCATGGTCGCCGGCCGGTCGGCCTCGGCCTTTGCCGCCCAGATCGGGACGATGAAACTGAACGAGGAGCTGGACGCGATGCGCACCATCGGCCTCGACCCGGTCGAGGTGCTGGTGGTGCCGCGGGTCATCGCGCTGACCGTCATCATGCCGCTGCTCGGCTTCTATGCCTCGATCCTTGCGGTGATCGGGGGCGGGCTGCTGTGCTGGACGCTGCTCGACATTCCGCCTGCCACCTATGTCCAGCGGATCCGCGAGGTGGTGCCGATGTCGGACTTCTGGATCGGGATGGCGAAGGCGCCCTTCTTTGGCGCGGTGATTGCCATGACCGGCTGCTTCCAGGGGATGCAGGTGACCGGCACGGCGGAATCGGTGGGGAGCCGGACCACGATCGCGGTGGTGCAGTCGATCTTCCTCGTGATCGTGCTCGACGCCTTCTTCGCGGTGTTCTTCACGGCGATCGGGTTCGTCTGAGTGGGCGCGCCGGTCATTTCGGTGAGGGGCCTCGTCAACCGCTTCGGCGCGCAGACGGTGCATGACGGCCTCGACCTCGACGTGCTGCCGGGCGAGATCCTCGGCGTGGTGGGCGGGTCGGGCTCGGGCAAGTCGGTGCTGATGCGCTCGATCATCGGGTTGCAGCGCCCGGCCGCGGGCCGGATCGAGGTGTTCGGGGTGGACGTGACTGCACCCGGCTGCCGGCTTCTCGAGCTGTCCCGGCGGTGGGGGGTGCTGTTCCAGGCGGGTGCGCTGTTCTCGGGGCTGACGGTGGCCGAGAATGTGCAGGTGCCGATGCGCGAGCATCTGGAGCTGCCCGGGGAGCTGATGGACGAGATCGCGGCCTACAAGATCGCGATGGTGGGGCTTCCGGGCGAGGCCGGGGCCAAATACCCGGCCGAGCTTTCGGGGGGGATGCGCAAGCGCGCTGCACTCGCCCGGGCGCTCGCGATGGACCCCGGGCTCCTGTTTCTGGACGAGCCGACTGCAGGGCTCGACCCGGTGGGGGCTGCCGCCTTCGACCAGCTCATCCTGACGCTCCGGGACAGCATGGGGCTGACCGTCTTTCTCATCACCCACGACCTCGACACGCTGATGACCATCTGCGACCGGGTGGCGGTGATTGCCGAGAAACGGGTGCTGGCGGTTGGGACCATCGACGCCCTGACGCGGCTCGACCATCCGTGGGTGCAGGACTATTTCCTGGGGCCGCGGGGCCGGGCGGCGGCAGGCGCAAGGGCCGCGCTGGCCGGGGCGAAGGGGGGCTGAGGTGGAGACCAACCGCTCGAGCGTGATTGTGGGCGCAGTCACGCTTGCGCTCGTCGTCGCGCTGTTCGCCTTCATCCTGTGGCTTTCCAACTATTCGACCGGGGGGCGGCGGCAGTATGACCTGTTCTTCAACCAGTCGGTCGCGGGGCTTTCGGTGGGCTCGACCGTCTCCTTCTCGGGGGTGCCGGTGGGCCAGGTGGAGCGGATTGCGCTCATGCCCGAGACGCCCGAGTTCATCAGGGTGAGGATCTCGGTCGGCGAGGATGTGCCGGTGCTGGAGGGGACCACGGCGGTGCTCCAGGCCTCGGGCTTCACCGGGGTTTCGGTCATCCAGCTGCAGGGTGCGATCCGCGATGCGCCGCCGATCACCGAGCCGGGGCCGTTCGGGGTGCCGGTCATTCCGACCCGGACGTCGGGCTTCGGCCAGATCCTCGAGACCGCGCCCGAGGTGGTGGAGCGGGCCTCGGTGCTGGTGGCGCGCCTCAACGAGGTGCTGTCCGACGAGAACCGGGCCAATTTCGCCCGCCTCCTCGAGAATCTCGACACAGCGAGCACCGAGGTGGCGAAGGAGGCGCCCAAGCTGGGGGCAACACTCGACGAGGCGCAGCAGACGCTGCGGGCCGCGACCGTGGCCGCCGACCGGGTGGCGGCGCTTTCGGACACGGGCGCGAAGCTGGTGGCGGAGGATGGCCGGGCGGCGCTTGCCGAGCTCAGGGCGGGGGCGGCGGCGACCACTGCGGCGGCGACCCGGCTCGACCGGGTGCTGGCCGCGGCCGAGCCGGGGGTCGAGGTGCTGGCGAGCGACACCATCCCCGAGCTCAACCGGCTGCTCGCCGAACTGCGCGGGGCCGTCACCGGCCTCGAGGCGCTGGCCGACCGGGCCGCGACCGACCCGCAGAGCTTCATTGCCGGGCGGCCACTGCCCGACTACCGGCCGCCGGGGTCCCGGCAGCCCGACAACCAGCAAAAGGCCCCGTGATGCGCCCTGCCCTCCTGCTTGCCCTGTTGCTTGTGGCGGGCTGCGGCCCGCTGGTGCAGGTGGGAGCGCCGGCGCCGCCGCCGGCGGCGCTGCTCACCCTCTCGGCGACCGGGCCTGCTGCCGTGCCGGCCGGGCTTGCTGCAGCGGACCAAGGTGAGGGCGTGACGCTGCTGGCCGCGACCGCGCCGGCGCGGCTGCAGGCGGTCCGGATCCCGGTCATGATCTCGGACACGGAAGTCCAGTACATGCAGGGCGCGGTCTGGGCCGAGCCGCCGGCGCGGCTGTTCATGCGGCTTGTTGGCGAGACGCTCATTGGCGCGGGCGTGCCGGTGATCGACCGGCGGGTGACGGGCAAGGCCGCGGCGCGGGTGCTCGGCGGGGATCTCGTCGCGTTCGAGGTCGATGCGCGGCGGAGGGCGATGGTGGTGCGGGTCGGGTTCCAGGCGACGCTTTCCGGGCCGGACGGGGTGCGCCAGCGCCGGTTCGACCGCGAGGTTGCAGTGGGCTCGGTTGCGCCGGGCGAGGTGAGCCGGGCCCTCAATGCAGCGGCCAACGCGGTTGCGGCCGACGTGGCGGCGTGGGTGAGGGGCGCCGCGCCCGACGCCTGAGGCCATGGCCGCAAGGCGCGGCCTGCGGGTTGACGTGCAGTCGCGAAAGATGCATCAGTTTCGATGCATTTTGGAGAGGCGATCGCGGGAATGGCCGGGCACGCAGTCCTGATCTCGGGTGGGCAGCTGTTCGACTCCGTCTCGGGCGGGCTGCGGCCCGACGCGATCCTGTTTGGCGAGCGGATCCTGGCCGTCGGCGCCGTGGCCGAGACGCAGGCTGCGGCGGTGGGGGCCGTGCGCGTGCAGGCAGCGGGGTGCACGGTGATGCCAGGGCTCATCGACGCCCATTGCCATGTCAGCTTCGACGAGCCCCTTTCCAACGACGAGCTG
>CALLWN010000363.1 GCA_938016505.1 uncultured Sphingomonadaceae bacterium | reverse complement strand
CTCGCGGAGGCTGGTCTGGATGAAGCGCTCGGCCTTGCCGGTGGTGTATGGGGTGTCGGGGGCGGGTGCGCTTGTGCTGCAGCCCGTGGGCCTGGATGGCGGTGGCGAACAGTCTGCTTTTGAAGGCAGAGCCGTTATCGGTCATGACGCGCTCGACGGTGACGCCAGGGGCTTGGAAGCAGGCGAGAGCGTCGGTCAGGAAGCGGACCGCACTCTCCTTCCTCTCGTCGGGCCTCGGCGCGGTGTAGGCGAGGCGCGAGGCATCATCGATCGCGACGTGGAGGAACTTCCAGCCGGTGCCGCGGGACTGTCGGAAATTCCGTGTGCGGGCGGGCATAGTGGGAATAAAGGAGCCCTCGCATGCTCCGACGCAAACCGCCTGTGATCGCCGACTCGCTGCTTGATCAGCTTCTGGCCGGCGCCGACGCCAAGACGGCCTTCGACACCGACGGCCTGCTCGACCAACTGAAGAAGGCGCTGGCCGAGCGGGTTCTGAACGCCGAAATGGACCACCATCTGGTCAATGGCGAGCCCGGCAACAGCCGTAACGGCTATGGCCGGAAGACCGTGACGACCGGGAGCGGCAGGATCGAGCTGGAGATCCCGCGCGACCGCGCCGGCAGCTTCGACCCGGCGCTGATCGCCAAGTACCAGCGGCGCTTCCCGGGTTTCGATGAGAAGATCATCTCGATGTACGCCCGCGGCATGAGCGTGCGCGAGATCGCCGGACACGTCCGGGAGCTCTACGGGATCGACGTCTCGCCCGATCTGATCAGCACCGTCACCGACGCAGTGCTGGAGGAGCTGGCGGCCTGGCAGGCCCGCCCGCTCGAGGCGGTCTATCCCTTGATCTTCTTCGATGCGCTGCGGGTGAAAATCCGGGACGAGGGCACGGTCCGCAACAAGGCCGTGCACATCGCCCTCGGCGTTCGCGCCGACGGCGCGAAGGAGGTTCTCGGCCTCTGGCTCGAGCAGAACGAGGGGGCCAAGTTCTGGCTCAGGGTCATGAACGAGCTCAGAAATCGCGGCGTCGAGGACGTTCTGCTCGCCGTCGTCGACGGGCTCAAGGGCTTCCCCGAGGCCATCACCGCGGTCTTCCCGGACGCCATGGTCCAGACCTGCATCGTCCATCTGCTGCGCCACAGCCTCGACTTCGTGTCCTGGAAGGACCGCAAGCCGGTCGCGGCCGCGCTGAAGGAGATCGACAAGGCGCTGGACGCAGACGCAGGCGCCACCGCGCTCGACGCCTTCGAGGCAAGCGACTGGGGACGCAAATACCCCGCCATCGCCCAGAGCTGGCGCAGAGCATGGACGGAGGTGATCCCGTTCTACGGGTTCGCCGAGGACGTCCGTCGGATCATCTACACAACGAATTCCATCGAGGCGCTGAACGCCAAGCTGCGCCGCGCCGTCCGCGCCCGGGGCCATTTTCCCAACGACGACGCCGCGACCAAGCTCCTGTTCCTCGTCTTGAACAGGGCCGAAAAAGAGTGGACCATGCCCCCGAGGGAATGGGCCATGGCCAAAGCCCAGTTCGCCGTCATCTTCGGCGAGCGCTTCACCCGGGCGATGGCCTGATGATCAGCCGCCCGCCCGCACACGGAATTCCTGACACTCCCGCAGGCGGCATACTGGCCGCGCGGGATCGCCTGCAAGCCGCCGCGCATCGGCCTCGCCCGCACCCAGTTCGCCAACGCCACATGCGGCACGCTCCGCCTCGCCCTGCTCAAGATCGGCGCGCAGGTCCGCGCGCAGGTCCGCAGGTCGGTCCGACGCGTCGCCATCGCCATGGCGTCCGGCCATCCCTTCCAGAACGCGTTCGCCCTCGCTCGTGCCAGGATCACAGCCGCCGCCACCTGACGAACCAGACACCGCATGGCCCACATCACCACCGCCAACGCCGCCCACCGGGCAGCGACGGAGCAGCCCCGCCGCGCCACGGCGATCGCACTGCCGTAAGGCCTGCAGAGCCCCACTCGACACCCCCAGCGCCATCACCGCGAACCCGCACAAGACCGTGGCGAGATGTCCAGGCCAGCCGTGCTGGGCAAAAGCTCCGCCCGATCCGACCGCTCTTCGCGCGAAGGCGTGCTGCTTACCATCACGGCGGCCCATCCATCTCAGCCTCGCTCCACGGCAGCTGCAGCGACCGATGTCAGCAGGAACAGTCGAAGTGGGCGGCTCGGGAAGGGCCGAAATCCGAAGCCGCGGCAGAAGTCGGCGGCGTGCTCGTCCGTGGCTTCGACGACGATGGCGAAAACCGCCAGCGAGCCCCCGGCCCCGAGAATTCGCCGCACCGCATCGGCGAGCAGCAGCCCACCGACTGCGCGACCGCGGGCGCGCACGTTCGCGCGCCAGCCGGCCGATGAGCGCCGCCGGGATCGCGTCATGGCGGGGCAGCCTCCTCGCGATATCCTGCGGCAGGTCGACGAGCGCCAGCGTGTAGGAACTCAGCGAGCAGAAACCGACGACGCCCAACGCGTCGTCGACCGCCACGAACCCGCGCGCGACGTTGCGCTTCTCGTCCTGACCGGCGCGCCGGCGGAAACAGTCGTTGAGCTCCGGCTGCCCGCAGGAGAACGCGGAGCGGTCGCGGTGGCCCGCCAGCGGCTCGATGCGAATTCCCACACCGGTCAGCCGAACAGCTCGCGGTGACGGCGGAGCGCCGCGACCAGCTTCTCGGTCGGCTCGGGCGGGTTCATCACGGCGTCGAGGAAGGCTTCGCGATCAGCCCCCGTCAGCACCATGCGCTCGTGCTCGTCCGGCACGCGGCGCGCCCCCTCATAGGCGAGGTCGCCCGCGTTGAGGCCTGTGACGGACATGGCGCGCTGGATGACCTGCTTGGCCGAAGGCGCAAGGCGAAGCTCCATGCGCTCGGTCTTGTATTACCGGTCCTTGGGCGGCTTCTTGCGACCGGTTGAGGTCGTCATGGATTTTCCGATATTGTTTTGATGTACGGCGGAATCACGTGCACGACAAGGGCTGCCCCCCATGATGACGGGACCCTCTCCAGGCGCCAGCTGCACGTATCTCCGCCATGCAGCCGTTCGCCGGCCTGCGACCCGCGCATCAGTCGCAAGCAGGTGTGCGTGTGGCCGCTGTGCGGGCATCCCATCCGGCCGGTCGATTCCGTTTGCGGTCCTTGTCCGCGCCGGCACTCCGGCCCCATGCGGACCTGCCAGCGCCGACCGCGGCTCGGGCCGCTGGCTGAGCCCGGCGACCTTGCCGACTATGCCGTGCCGCGTGCGCCCTGCCGGCGCGGGTCGCGGCCGGCCGATCTCGACGGCTGGGTGGTCACCGACACCTGGCCCGAACGCATCCCGGTCACGAGGACCGAGGTCGACGTCTTCGAGCGCCACTTCTGCGACGTGCTCGACGCGCTGTCCGGCAAGGTCGACCGCTGAGCGGAGGAGGGGTCGTGAACGAGCAGCGCGCCGCCCTCTGTCTGCGGGTCTCGACCGGCCGCCAGGCCGAGCACGACCTGTCGATCCCTGATCGGCGCCGGCAGCTCGACGCCTACTGCCGCAACAAAGGCTGGCGGATCGTCGCCGAATACGTCGCCCCGGGCGCCAGCGCCACCGACGACCGCCGGCCCGAGCTCCAGCGCATGATGCAGGCGGCGACCGAGACGCCGCCCGGCTTCGACGTCATCGTCGTCCACTCCTTCGAGCTGGGGTTCCACCTCCGACGTCTGAACAAGCACGGCGTCAAGCTGGCCTCGCGCACCCGGGAGCTCGGCGACGACTCGACCAGCGTGCTGATGCGCCGGATCATGGCGCTGTTCGACGGACACCAGTGGCGCCAGAACGCCAAGCACGTGCTGCGCTCGATGGAGGAGAACGCACGTCAGGGCTTCTGGAGCAGCGCCCGCCCGCCGCTCGGCTATCGCGCCGTGGCGGTCGAGCAGCGCGGCGTGCGGGTCGAGAAGCGGCTGGAGATCGACCCGATCCGGGCCGACACCGTCCGGCTGATGTTCCGCCTTGCGCTCACCGGCGGGAACGGCAGCGGCCCCCTGGGGGTCAAGGCCATCGCCAACCCGATGGCGCAGCTCCGGACGGCACAGGACGAGGCGCAGCGGAAGCTCGATCTGGCGACCAGGGACGGCACGGGAGCGAACCGCTGGAGATCGCCATCGACCGCCTCCATCAATTCGCGGCCGCGGCGCGGCGCAAGCTGCGGACGGCGGACCGGGCCTACCGGCGCGACGACGTGCCCGCCTTCGCGCAGCACGTCGTGGCGGGAGAGAGGTCAGCGACCCGCATGGGAACGCCGGTCCATCTGCCGGCCGCCCTTCCGAGCGCAGGATCGGCGGCGTTCGGCCTGCCCGGATCTGTTAGGAGTTGGCGCGCCCGAGAGGATTCGAACCCCTAACCCCCAGATCCGTAGTCTGGTGCTCTATCCAGTTGAGCTACGGGCGCTTGCCGGAGGGCGGCGTGATAGCGGATGCCCCCACGGGGGGCAAGGGCCGATCAGCCGCCGATCTTGTCGAGTTCGCGCACGACCGCGTCGCCCATCACCTGGGTCGAGACGCGCGCGAGACCGGGCTGCATGATGTCGGCCGTGCGCAGCCCCGACCCCAGCACGGTGGTGCAGGCGCGCTCGACCAGCTTCGCCTCGTCCTCCATGCCGAAACTGTAGCGCAGCAGCATGGCGAAGGAGAGGATCTGCGCCATCGGGTTGGCGATGCCCTTGCCGGCGATGTCAGGCGCGGAGCCGTGGATCGGCTCGTAGAGCGCATGGCGCTTGCCGTCCGGCCCGACCGCGCCGATCGTCGCCGACGGCAGCATGCCGAGCGAGCCGGTCAGCATCGAGGCAAGGTCGGACAGCAGGTCGCCGAACAGGTTGGTGGTGACGATCACGTCGAACTGGCGCGGGTTGCGCACGAGCTGCATCGCGCAGTTGTCGGCATACATGTGGCTGAGCTCGACATCGGCGAACGCGCGCGCGTGCAGGTCCGTGACGGTCTGGCGCCAGAGCAGGCCGGACTCCATCACGTTCGCCTTCTCGACCGAGCAGACGCGGTTCTGCCGCTGGCGCGCGAGCTCGAAGGCGACGCGCGCGACGCGCTCGATCTCGGCCGTGGTGTAGACCTCCGTGTTGTAGCCGCGCTTCGTGCCGTCGGACAGGGTATCGATGCCGCGCGGCTCGCCGAAATAGATGCCGCCGGTGCTCTCCCGCACGATCATGAGGTCGAGGCCGCGCACGACCTCGGGCTTCAACGTCGAGGCATCGACCAGCGGATCAAGCACCTGGGCGGGGCGCAGATTGGCGAACAGGCCGAGCTCCTTGCGCAGCGTCAGGATGGCGATCTCCGGGCGCATGTCGAAGCCGAGCTTGTCCCACTTCGGCCCGCCGACCGCGCCGAACAGCACCGCATCCGCGGCCTTGGCCTTCGCCACGGTCTCGGGCGCGATCGGCGTGCCGAGCGCGTCGATCGCAGCCCCACCGACCAGCGCCTCGTCGAGCTCGAAGCGCACCGCGCGCCGGCGGTCGAACCAGTCGATGATGCGGCGCACCTCGCGCATCACCTCGGGCCCGATTCCATCGCCCGGCAGCACGAGCAGCTTCTTGTTCGATGCCATCTCAGCCTCCCTCTCTTGCCGGCGCCGGGCAGCGCCCGCCGCCCGGCGCAGTCGTCACGCGAAGGCCCAGGGCTCGGCGGCCCGGCGCTTCGCCTCGTAGGCGTCGATCTTGGCCGCGTGCGCCATCGTCTGGCCGATGTCGTCGAGCCCGTTGAGAAGGCAGTGCTTGCGGAACGGATCGATCTCGAAGCGGATTTCCTCGCCGTTCGGCCGCACCACCACCTGGCGTTCGAGATCGACCGTCAGCCGTGCGTTCGCCCCGAGCTTGGCATCCTCCATGAGCGCATCGCAGATCTCCTGCGGCAGCTTGATCGGCAGGATGCCGTTCTTGAAGCAGTTGTTGTGGAAGATGTCGGCGAAGTCGGGCGCGATGACGCAGCGGATGCCGAAATCCAGCAGCGCCCAGGGCGCGTGCTCGCGCGAGCTTCCGCAGCCGAAATTCGGCCCGGCGACCAGGATCTCCGCCTTGCGGTAGGGCTCCCGGTTCAGGATGAAGTCCGGGTTCTCGGAGCCGTCGGCGCGGTAGCGCATCGCGTCGAACAGGTTCCTGCCCAGTCCCGAGCGCTTGATCGTCTTGAGGAAGCGCGCGGGGATGATCTTGTCGGTGTCGATGTTCGGGATCGGCAGGGGCGCGGCAATGCCGGTGAGCGTGGTGAAGGGCTGCATGACGCGGTCCTTCCCTCAGTTCACCAGCTGGCGGACATCGGTGAGCCGGCCGGTCACCGCGGCGGCGGCGGCCATGGCGGGGCTCATCAGATGCGTCCGCCCGCCGGGGCCCTGGCGGCCCTCGAAGTTGCGGTTGGAGGTGGAGGCCGAACGCTGCCCCGGCTTGAGCTGGTCGGGGTTCATGCCGAGGCACATCGAGCAGCCGGCCTCGCGCCACTCGAACCCGGCCTCGCGGAAGATGCGGTCGAGCCCTTCCTCCTCCGCCTGCCGCTTCACCAGGCCCGAGCCGGGCACCACCATCGCGCGCACCCCGTCGGCCACCTTGCGGCCCCTGGCCACGGCCGCGGCGGCGCGCAGGTCCTCGATCCGGCCGTTGGTGCAGGAGCCGATGAACACGACGTCCACCGCGACGTCCTGCATCCGCGTGCCGGGGGTGAGCGCCATGTATTCCAGCATCCGCCGCTTGGCAGCGCGACGCGCCTCGTTCGTTTCGGTTTCCGGATCCGGGACGGCGCCGGTGATCGGCACCACGTCCTCGGGCGACGTGCCCCAGGTGACCAGCGGCACGATCTCGTCGGCCTTCAGCGTCACCCTGGCGTCGTAGCGCGCCCCCGGGTCCGACGGCAGCGTGCTCCAATAGGCGACCGCGCGCTCCCACGCCTCGCCCTTGGGGGCGTAGGGGCGGCCCTTGAGATAGGCGAAGGTCTTCTCGTCGGGCGCGACCAAACCGGCGCGCGCGCCCGCCTCGATCGACATGTTGCAGACCGTCATGCGCCCAGCCATGTCGAGGTCGCGGATCGCTTCGCCCGCGTACTCGATCACGTGGCCGGTGCCGCCGGCGGTGCCGATCCGGCCGATGATCGCGAGGATGATGTCCTTCGCGGTGCAGCCGAAGGGCAGCTTGCCCTGCACCTCGATCAGCATGTTCCTGGCCGGCTTCTGCAACAGCGTCTGTGTCGCCAGCACATGCTCGACCTCGCTCGTGCCGATGCCGAAGGCGAGCGCGCCTAGCGCCCCATGCGTCGAGGTGTGGCTGTCCCCGCAGACGATCGTCAG
>CALLWN010000362.1 GCA_938016505.1 uncultured Sphingomonadaceae bacterium | reverse complement strand
AAGCCCGTGTTCGCGCGGGCTTGGCGCGTCTCCCGAATGGGAGCCCGCCCCGGTAACCGTCCCCGGCGGTTACCACTCTCCGGTTACCACCCCGTCCATCCGGATTCCGAGGTCCATGTCGCCACGGCTGCCCGACGCGGTTGGGTGATGACCGGGCTCGTCCTGCGGACCCCTTGCCTTGTTCCCCGGCGGCCACCGGGGATGAGACGCGACCATGTGCGATCCGAGCTTCATCGGGTCCGGTGGTCGCATTCGTGTGACCCCCTGACTCGCGTCCGGGGCGTGGCCGCGCCGGACCCGATGGAGACCAACATGGCAGCAGTCAAGGAAACGACCCAGATCGAGCTTCCGCCGCTCAACCTGGAAATCATCGAAGTTACCCTTGTCGGCGACACCCCGCTGATCTCGCACGCCTGGTCGGAGAAAGCCAAGCGCGAGATGCTGGGCAAGCAGATGAAGCTGGCCAAGCCGGCTAAGGAGGCGAAGGACCCGCACGAGGATTTTCAGCAGAGCCTCTATCGGATCGAAGGCGGCGGCTATGGCTTCCCGTCGGTCGCATTCAAGGCGGCAGCCGTCACCGCCTGCACTTCGGTTGCCGGCATCACCAAGGTGGCGGCGCGCCAGGCGTTCCATGTGGTGGGCGCGCAATCGGCAGTGCGCGGCGCCTTCAACGGCGCGCTGATGCGCATGGACCTGGTGCGCATTCTGGGATCGGAGCCGGAGATGCGCGAGGACATGGTGCGGATCGCCATGGGCACTGCCGACATCCGCTACCGCGGGCAGTTCTGGCCCTGGCATGCCACGGTGCGGGTGCGCTTCAACGCCAATGTGCTGAGCGCGGCGCAGATCGTGAACCTGTTCAACACGGCGGGGTTCGGTGTGGGCATCGGCGAGTGGCGTCCCGAGAAGGACGGCCAGTTCGGCATGTTCCATGTGGCGACCGCCGATGAGCTGCAGCGCCTCGTTGCGGAGGCCGCGTGATGGATAGGCTCGAATATGCCTGGCGTGACGGTGCGCGACTGCAGAAGGGCGCACGGGTGGCGGCGCAAGTGGTGGGCGCGCGGCTGGAACAATTGCGCATTGCAGCAGACGGTGAACTGACGCCGGAGGTTGTCATAGCGGATGCTCGTCATTCGGCTTCGCCGCTGCATTCGCTGTTCGAATGGGACGACACGGAGGCCGCCCATCAATATCGCCTGGTGCAGGCGCGCGCTCTGATCCGCTCGGTGGTCGTGCGCTACCGCGCCGGTCCCGGCGATGGGGCGAGACGTGTGGTCGCCTTCGTGAATGTGAAAGACGGCGACCGCCAGTACTACACCGCGACCGCCCTTGCATTGTCGGATCCCGAACGGCGGGCCATCGTGTTGCGCCAGGCCTGGGAGGATTTCCAGACGCTGCGCAAGCGCTACGCGCAACTGACCGAGTTCGCACAACTGTTCGCGGCGCTCGATGAGATCGAGCGGGCATTGCCGCCGCTGGCGGCGTGACTTCTCAATGGCTGGCTAGGCTAGGTCTGGCACCGTCGGCGGGGCGCAGCAAGGCCTGGTCGGGCATGGCTGGCGGTGTTTGGCATGATCGGGCTGGTCCAGGCGTGGCGAGGCTTGGCACGGCAGGCGCCGCATGGCTGATTCTGGTCCGGAAGGGCCGGGCAAGCCTGGGCGGGGCAAGTCATGGCCGGCATGGCGTGTCGAGGTTGGCGGGGCTGCGCACGGCAAGGCGGCTTGCCACGGACTGATCCAAACAACCATGCGTGATCTTCGCTTTCAGGCCTCGGCCATCGAGCAGTGGCCGATCGAGAAGCTTGTGGCCTATGCGGCAAACGCCAGGACCCACGACGAGCGCCAGATCGGCCTCCTGGCGGGAAGCCTGGTGGAATATGGCTGGCTGGTGCCCTGCCTGGTTGACGACGAGGGCACGCTGATCGCGGGGCATGGCCGCGTGCTGGCGGCGCAGCGTCTCGGCCTTAAGAGCGTGCCGGTGATCCGGATCTCGCATCTCACGCCGGCTCAGCGCCGGGCCTATCGCATCGCCGACAACAAGCTGACCGAGCTTGCCGGTTGGGACGACGCGATGCTCGCCGCCGAGCTGCATGCGCTGAACGGCGAGGGCTTCGATCTCGACGGCCTCGGCTTCGACGAGGCCGAGCTCGACCGGCTGATGGCGCCGCTCGACGACACGGATGCAATGTCGCCGTGCGGCGACTCCGGCGAAAACGATGACGCCGCTGACGAAGCGCCCGAGCCGCCGCGCAACCCGGTCAGCCGGTCGGGCGATCTCTGGCGGCTCGGCGATCATCGCCTGCTCTGCGGCGACAGCACGGACGCGAAGTGTGTTGCCCGGATCATGGACGGCGAGCGCGCGTCGCTGCTGTTCACGAGCCCGCCCTACGGCAACCAGCGGAACTACACCACCGGTGGGATCGACGATTGGGACGCCCTGATGCGCGGCGTCTTCGACAACCTCGACGAGGTGATAGCCGAGGATGGCCAGGTGCTCGTCAACCTCGGCCT
The DNA here is from genome assembly GCA_938016505.1 of uncultured Sphingomonadaceae bacterium. GTDB lineage: Bacteria > Pseudomonadota > Alphaproteobacteria > Sphingomonadales > Sphingomonadaceae > Thermaurantiacus. The sequence goes on along the minus strand of CALLWN010000362.1, from coordinate 208 downwards.
CGTCCACCGCGACAACGAGTGGCAGCCCTATTGGGAGACCTGGGTCGCATGGATGCGGAGCCAAGGTTGGCGGCGCTTCGGCCTTTACGTCTGGGACCAGGGGCCCGGACTTCCCGGCGACTGGAACGGGCGTCTGGCGCCCGCATTCGAGTTCGTGTTCCACTTCAATCGGCAAGCCCGGAAGCCGAACAAGATCGTGCCCTGCAAG
>CALLWN010000361.1 GCA_938016505.1 uncultured Sphingomonadaceae bacterium | reverse complement strand
ACATGGGGTCCCAGCACCTCGCGCAGCGCCGCGTGAAGCAGGTGGGTTGCCGAATGGTTGGCGCGAATCGCAGCGCGGCGTTCGGCATCGACGAAAAGCCGCACCGGCTGGCCGACCCGCACCCGGCCAGCCTCGACGACCCCCTGGTGGACATGGAGCCGGCCGAGAGGTTTTGCCGTATCCGCAACCCGGATGACGAGGCCGCCATCCCCCGTGATCACGCCGCTGTCGCCGACCTGGCCGCCCGATTCGCCATAGAAGGGCGTCTGGTTGGCAAGGAGCATCACGCGGTCACCGGCGGCCGCCTCGGGAACTTCGGCGCCGCCGCGCAGCAGGGCGACCACGACCCCTTCGGCCTCGGTGGTCGCATAGCCGACAAAGTCGGTGGCGCCGAGCCTTTCGGCGAGATCGAACCAGACTGCGTCAGACCCGCGCTCGCCCGATCCGACCCAGGCCGCACGGGCCCGGGCGCGCTGTTCGGCCATCGCTGCATCGAAACCGGCGCGGTCGACACCGAGGCCCTGGGCGCGCAGCGCATCCTCGGTCAGGTCGAAGGGAAAGCCATAGGTATCATAGAGGCGGAAGGCGACTTCGCCCGGAAGCACTGCGCCGGGCGCGAGGCCCGCAGTCGCTTCGTCGAGAAGCTTCAGGCCCTTCTCGAGGGTCTGGCGGAACCGGACCTCCTCGAGCTTCAGCGTCTCCTCGACGAGCGGCTGGGCCCGGACGAGCTCGGGCCAGGCTGCGCCCATCGCCCGCACCAGCGCCGGGACCAGCCGGTGCATCAGCGGCTCGTTTGCGCCCAGCAGATGGGCGTGGCGCATGGCGCGGCGCATGATGCGGCGGAGCACATAGCCCCGGCCCTCGTTCGCCGGCAGCACGCCATCGGCGATCAGGAAGCCGCTGGCCCGCAGGTGATCGGCGATGACCCGGTGCGAGGCAGCATGGGCCGGGTCAGCTGCGGACACCGAAGTCAGGTCTTCCGACGCTGCAATCAGGGTGCGGAAGGTGTCGGTCGCGAAATTGTCGTGGGTGCCCTGGAGGACCGCGGCAATCCGCTCGAGCCCCATGCCGGTGTCGATCGAGGGCCTCGGCAGGGCAATCCGGCTGCCATCGGCCTGCTGGTCGAACTGCATGAAGACGAGGTTCCAGATCTCGACGAAGCGGTCGCCATCCTGCTCTGCGCTCCCCGGCGGACCGCCAGGGATGTGCGGTCCGTGATCGTAGAAGATCTCGGAGCAGGGCCCGCAGGGCCCAGTGTCCCCCATCGACCAGAAATTGTCCGACGTGGCAATCCGGATGATGCGCGCCTCGGGCAGCCCGGAGATCCTGCGCCAGAGTCCGAAGGCCTCCTCGTCATCATGGTAGACGGTGACTGTCAGCCGCTCGGCCGGGATCTGCCAGGTTTGGGTGAGGAGATCCCAGGCAAGGTGGATCGCCTGCTCCTTGAAATAGTCGCCGAACGAGAAATTGCCCAGCATCTCGAAGAAGGTGTGATGGCGCGCCGTGTAGCCGACATTGTCGAGATCATTGTGCTTGCCGCCGGCGCGGACGCACTTCTGGGCGGAGGCAGCGGTCGTGTAGGGCCGGTGTTCGAGCCCGGTGAAGACGTTCTTGAACGGGACCATGCCGGCATTGACGAACATGAGCGTCGGGTCGTTCTTCGGCACCAGCGGCGCCGACGGCACGATTTCATGCCCGTTCCGGGCGAAGTGGGCGAGGAACGCCCGCCTGATGTCGTCGGTCGAAGTCATGCCTTGTCCAGCCAGCCCGCGCCGCCGGTCCATAGGGCGTAGCCGCGCTGCCATGCAAGGCGGCCCCTTGAAGCGGCACTGCCCTCGCCTATTTCATCCGTGTCGGATGCCGGGGCCCGGATGGGGCCGGCAGCCGGCGCCCCGGCCCGGACAAGGGCGGGACCGCAAAACCCATTGCTTAGGAAAGGATGGACCATGCGCACTGCGTTCGACTTCACTCCCCTGCTCCGGTCGTCGATCGGCTTCGAGAATCTCAACAGGCTGGTCGATCTCGCGACCCGGATGACCGATGCCGACACGGCATTTCCCCCGTACAACATCGAGAAGCTTGGCGAGGATCGCTATCGCATCACCATGGCGGTGGCCGGCTTCGACCGCTCCGAGCTCGACATCACGGTCCAGGAGAACAGCCTGATCGTGTCTGGCCGCGCTGCCGAGGAACAGAAGGCCGAGGATCGCACCTTCCTGCACCGCGGCATCGCCAAGCGCGCGTTCGAGCGCCGCTGCCAGCTGGCCGACGTGATCAAGGTGACTGGTGCGACCTTCGAAAACGGGCTCCTCAACATCGACCTCGTCCGCGAGGTGCCCGAGCACAAGAAGCCGCGCAAGGTCGAGATCGGCGGGGCCGCCGCCGCGATCGAGGGCGAGAAGGCAGCCGCCTGACGCGCTCGCGCAAGGCGGGCTGACCAGAGGGGGCCGGCGGCAGCGCCGGCCCCTTTCGGCTGCCCCTTTCGCGTGGCGGCTGCCATCGCTAGGCTCGCCGCGAGGGAGAGCGCGATGGGATTCCGGATCGAAACCGCGAAGGTGGATCTCACCCGGCACGCGGTCCACGACGAAAGCCTCGAGCCGGGCCCGGGAGAAGCGATCGCGCAAGTCGACCTCGCGGCTGTCACGGCCAACAATGTGACCTACGCGGTGCATCACGGCCCTCCTCTCTTCTACGGGGACTTCTTCCCGGCGTCGGGTCCGGAATGGCTGGTGGTGCCGCTGTGGGGCTTCGGGACCATCGTCGCCTCGCGGGCTGATGGCGTGGCCGAAGGCGCGCGGGTCTATGGCTACTGGCCGTCAGCCTCCCACCTGCGGCTTCGCCCGCAGCCGCGCGGCTCCGGTGGCTTCACCGACATGGCAGCCCACCGCCAGCCCATGGCGGCAGTCTACAATGGCTATGTGGCGGCCGGCGCCATTGCCCCGACGGCAGCCGATGAGCCGATGGCCGCGCTGTTCCGGCCCCTGTTCGGCACCGCATTCGCGCTCGATGCCGCGCTTGCCGGTGACGCCGATGCCGCCACGCGCGCCGACAGCTTCCTGTTCACCAGCGCTTCGTCGAAGACCGCGCTTGGCACGGCCTGGTGCCTGAAGCAGCGCGGCACCCATCGCGTCATCGGTCTGACCTCGGCGGCCAACCGCGCCTTCGTCGAACAGACCGGGCTTTACGACGCGGTTTGCTCCTATGACGAGGTCGAGACGCTGGCGGGCGATCAGCCCATCATTCTCGTCGATTTCGCCGGCGACGGGGCGACAATGCTGCGGCTGCACCGCCACCTCGGGGGCCTGGTCGCAAGCCACATCGTCGGCGACACCCACTGGCAAGCGCCAGCCGCCGCCGAGCTTCCCGGGCCGAATCCGGCGCTGTTCTTCGCGCCCTCGATCATGGCTGAGCTCGCTGCCCGCATGGGCCCGGCCGGGTTCCAGGCAGCGCTGGCCGACCGGATGGCACGCTTCATCGAAGACGCGGCCAGCTGGCTCGAGGTCCGCGTGCATCACGGCCCCGAAGGTTTTGCATCCGCCTTCGACCCGCTGGTGGCCGGCACGGCGAACGCCGGAACTGCCTCCGTCTGGAGACCGGAGGCCTGAGCGCAGCCCGACTCAGCCCCGGCTGACCGGACGCCGCTCGACCGAGAAGCGCTTCAGCTGCTCGACCGGCTCTTCCCAGCCCGGCCGTGCTGCTGCCGCCGCCTGATAGTCCTCGTAGGCCGCGCGCAGGTTGCCGAGCATCTCGTTGGCGACGGCGCGGGAATAATAGGCGATTTCCGGTCGTGACGGCCGCAGCTCCAGCCCGGCGGAAAGCGCCTCCACTGCCTCCCGGTCTGCGCCGCCGCGGTAGAGCAGCGCAATTCCCCGGTTGACATGCGCCTCGGCGAGCCGCGGATCGACCCTGAGCGCGGCGTCATAGTCGGCGAGCGCGCGGTCGAGGTTCTTTGCCTGCATGTGGATGATGCCGCGGTTGACGAGCGTTGCCGCCCGATCGCGCGGGCCGAGGGTTTCCTGCTGGAGCGCGCGGGTGCACACGTCGAGGCTCATGCCGGTTTCGCGCTTGAACTCGGCGGCGAGGTAGCATTCCCGCCCGAGCCCGCCACCGATGATCGTGACAGCCGCCTCTGCGGCGGTTCCGAACCCGGTCATGGCAGCGAGGACCGCCGCAGCTCCGAGCCTTCTCATCATGACCTCCATGACCTCCCGCGCAACACTGCTGGTGAAATAGCATGGGCGGGCGGCGCGTTTAAGCGCGAAGGATGGTCACATGGCCCATCTTGCGGCCGGCCGCGGCTTCGCGCTTGCCATAAAGGTGGAGATGGGCGTGCGGGTCGGCGAGCAGCGCATGCGCGCCCGACACCGCGTCGCCGAGGATGTTCCGCATGATCGCAACCGGCGTCTGCATCGCCGGAGACCCGAGCGGGAGGCCGGCAATTGCGCGGATGTGCTGCTCGAACTGGGAAGTCTCGGCACCTTCGATGGTCCAGTGGCCGCTGTTGTGCACGCGCGGCGCCATCTCGTTGAAGATGACGCCGGCGTCGGTTTCGAAGAATTCGCAGGCGAGAATGCCGACATAGTCGAGCGCGTTGGCGATGCGGATGACAAGCGCAGTTGCCCCCTCGACATGCGCGGCCTGAAGCCGGGAGGCCGGCGCGAGGCTTTCGGCAAGGATGCCGTCCTCATGGCGATTGGCAATCGCCGGGTAGTGCGCCTCGGCGCCGTCGACGCCACGCCCGACGATGATCGAGAATTCGCTCGTGAAAGGGACAAGCCGCTCGAGCACCAAGTTGGCGCCGCCGAGATCTGCGAGCGCGGTTGCAGCCCGCGAGCGGGCATCGAGTCGCACCTGCCCCTTGCCGTCATAGCCGAAACGGCGGGTCTTCAGAACAGCAGGCAGGCCCAGCCGGTCGATCGCCCGTTCGAGCGACGCCATGTCATCGACCGCAGCATAGGGTGCCGGCGTTCCGCCAAGCGTCTCCACGAACTGCTTCTCGATGAGCCGGTCCTGCGCGACTGCAAAGGCCCGTGCACCCGGGCGAACCGGAACCAGCGCCTCGAGGAGGGCAAGGCATGCAGCCGGCACATTCTCGAACTCGCAGGTGACGACATCAACCGCCGCCGCAAAAGCCCGAAGCGCCCCCTCGTCATCGTAGCGCGCGCGTGTCGCCCGCGACGCGACATCGGCTGCAGGCTGCTCGGCCTCGGGGGCGAAAACATGGGTGCGATAGCCGAGCTGGGCGGCGGCGATCGCAAGCATGCGGCCAAGCTGGCCTCCGCCAAGGATCCCGATTGTCCCGCCGGGCGGGATCACGGAGCCTCCGGAACCCCGTCGGTCTGGGCGGCGCGATAGGCTTCAAGGCGGCCCGCGAGCGCCGGATCGCCGAGCGCGAGGATGCCGGCTGCGAGCAGGGCAGCATTGCGCGCCCCGGCCTCGCCGATCGCCAGCGTGCCGACCGGCACCCCGCCCGGCATCTGGACGATCGAGAGAAGCGAATCGAGGCCGTTCAGCGCCCGGGACTGGACCGGCACGCCAAGCACGGGAAGGCGCGTCAGGCTCGCGACCATGCCCGGCAGGTGCGCGGCCCCGCCGGCGCCTGCAATCAGGACCTTTAGCCCGCGCGCGACCGCCTGTTCAGCGTAGGCGACCATGCGTCTGGGGGTGCGGTGGGCCGAGACGATGCGGACCTCGTGGGCGATGCCGAGTGCCTTGAGCATATCAGCGGCATGGCGCATCGTCTCCCAGTCCGATGCGGAGCCCATGATGATGCCGACTTCAGCCATGAAGGCCGTGGGCCTAGCGACTGGGCGGCGCGATGTGAAGCCGCCGCCATCCCTGCTCAGCCAACGGGCAGGAAGCTTCGCGACCGCGGCGCCAGATCGTCGGCAAGGTCATAGACGATGGGCGTGCCGGTCGGGATCTCGAAGGCAAGGATCTCCTGCTCGTCCATCCCCGAGAGATGCTTGACGAGCCCGCGCAGCGAATTGCCGTGGGCCACCACGAGCACGCGCTGGCCCGAGGCAAGCGCAGGTGCAATCATGGTCTCCCAGAATGGCAGGACCCGGGCAATCGTGTCCCGGAGGCTCTCGGTCCGCGGCACCGCGACCCCGGCGTAGCGGCGATCACCGGAAACATCGAAGGGGCTCCCCTCCGGCAAAGGCGGCGGCGGGACAGCGAACGATCGGCGCCAGATCCTGACCTGCTCGTCGCCGTGGCGGGCCGCAGTCTCGGCCTTGTCGAGGCCGGTGAGCCCGCCATAGTGCCGCTCGTTCAGGCGCCAGTGCTTGTCGACCGGAAGCCACAGCCGGTCCATTTCCTCGAGAACCAGGTGCAGGGTTCGGATGGCACGGGTCTGGACGCTGGTGAAGCAGCGGTCGAAGTCATGCCCTGCGGCGGCAAGCGCCCGGCCGGCGACGCGGGCCTCTTCCACGCCTCGGTCGGACAGGTTCACGTCCCACCAGCCTGTGAAGCGGTTCTCGAGGTTCCAGGCGCTCTGGCCATGGCGAAGGAGGACAAGGCTGGGCATGGCGGCTGGAGTCGTCTTTCTCAGTTGCCGGGGTGATCGAACAGGTCGGCGAGGGCGACGAGGCAGGCGCGCGCCAGCGCCTTGGAGCGGTCGGGCGACCATTGCGTCTCAGGCGTCGGGCGGTCGTCGCAGTCCTTGAACGGCATCTCGAGCGTGGCCGCGATGCAGCCGAACCGGCTGGCGAGCTGGTTGGTCGACATGGCGAGATTGGCCTTGCCCGGAGCCGAAGGTGGATAGCCGACCCTGGTCTGGAAGTCAGGGCTGTGCCCTTCAAGCAGGGCCTTGTAGCGCTCGATGCCGCGAAGCTGCGCATCGGAGACGCCCGGGACCCCCTCGAACCCGGCGATGAAGACGTGGGGCAGGGCCTCGTCGCCATGGACATCGAGCGCGAAATCGACCCCGGTTTCGTCCATTGCGTTGCGCACCGCGAGAACCTCGGGCGAGCGGACTTCGGTGGGGCTGGCCCACTCCCGGTTGAGATTGGCACCTGCTGCGTTGGTCCGCAGGTAGCCGCTCCGCGCACCATCGGGGTTCATGTTGGGAACGAGGTGGAGACGGGCCTGGGCCCTCAGGCGGGTGGCAGGCGCAAATCCAGGGTCGGTCAGCGCCTCGAGCGCGCCTTCCATGAACCATTCGGCCATGGCTTCCCCAGGGTGCTGGCGCGCGTAGAGCCAGACCTCTCGCGGTCCGTCTCCCATTTCGAGGCAGTCGATCGGCTGGCCCTCGAGGCTTACGCCAAGCACCCGCGCACGAACGCCCGGTGCCAGCGCCATGCGGGCGATGAGATCATGGTGCCGCTCGAGACTGTAGGGCGCGAAATAGGCCACCCAGAGCTGGTCGGACTGTGGTGTGACGCGAATGGTCAGCGTGCCATCTTCGACTGCGGGATCGAAGGCAGTGGGGGCCGCCCGCCAGACCTGCCTGTCGGCCGAGACGCGCGCGGCATAGCCGGGCCATCCGAGGGGATAGGCAGACTTGTTGAGCCCGATGATCCGCAGAACGGCGTCCTGCCCCCGCGCGCCAGACAGCCGGAAATGAAACCACTGGAAGAACTCTCCACCGGCATCGCGCGCGATCGAAAGGGTGAATGCTGCCGGCCCATCCTGGCGAATCACGCGGATATTGCCCGAATCGAAGGCGCTCGAAATCGAAGCTGGCATGGCCGCGCCGCTAGCAGCCGCAGCCCTATTTCGCCACCCAGCGCACCGTCTTGCCCGACTGGCCCGGATAGCCGTCGAGGAGGGCCCGCGCGAGAAGCCCCGTGTTCACCGACGGCGCACGCCCGCTCGCAACCGATGTCGCCCGCCCTTCCCAGAGCACCTCATTGTCGTCACGGCGGCGCAGGGTGAGGACCATCTCGGCCGAGAGCCTCTGCGACTCCCGGGTCCTGCCGATGGGGAAGGAGACCCCGCCACCGATCGAAACCCCGCTGCCACCCGAGCCGCCGCCAATGCCCACCTGCACCGGCGACGACCGCGGCAACCCCTCGGCGACCTGGCTTCCCACGCTCACGACAGCGAGCACATCGGCCGTTGCCGCAGGAGCGGGCCGAAAGCCGATCGCGACCAACTCCTTCAGAACCGCGTCGGCATCGGCCCGGAAGGCGAGGCTTTCGGCAAGCGCAGGGTTGACCGGCACGACGGCCACCGTGGTTGCAGCCGGCGCTGCACCGAGATGAAAGCGGGTGACACTGGCCTCGAAGCGGTTCGACGCACAGGCTGCAAGCATGAGAGTTCCGATGACAAGAGCAAGACGCGCGCGCATGTCGGGCGGCATAGCCGCACGCGCGGCACGCGTCACCCCCAATGCCATGCCTGCAGGCGTTGACTTTCAGACTGCCCGTCGGTAGCGGGCCGCCTCCCGCATCGCCGGCATCCAAGGGTTTCGCGCCATGAAGATTCGCAACAGCCTCAAGTCCCTCAAGGGGCGTCATCGCGACAATCGCGTGATCCGCCGCCGCGGGCGCACCTACGTCATCAACAAGACCAACAAGCGGTTCAAGGCCCGCCAGGGCTGAGCCCGACCCGGGCCCGAACGGAAGCGGCGATGGCTGTCGGTCCGCGGGCGATCGTCTTTGATGTCGGGCATGTCCTGTTCGAGTGGGACATCCGCCATCTCTACGCCAAGCTGATTGCGGATCCTGTCGAGCTCGACTGGTTTCTTGCCAACGTTGTCACGAAGTCATGGCATTTCCAGCATGACCTCGGGCGGCCATTTGCCGAAACCAGCGCCGAGCTCGCCGCACGCTTCCCCGACCATGTCGACCTCATCATGGCCTATGGTCCGCGATGGCTGGAGACCATTCCCGGACCGGTCCGCGGCATGCCGGATCTTGTGAGCCGGCTGGCCGACGCCGGCGTGCCACTTTATGCCATCACCAATTTCTCTGCCGAGTTCTGGGCGATGTTTCGTCCGACCGCGCCCCTGTTCGACCGCTTCGTCGACATCATCGTCTCGGGCGAGGAGCGGCTGGCAAAGCCGGACCCGGCCATCTTCGCGCTCGCCCAGCGCCGGTTCGGGCTCGGCCCCCGGGACGCGCTGTTCGTCGACGACCAGCCCGCCAATGTGGCCGCAGCCGAGGCCTGCGGCTGGTTCGGTCATGTGTTCACGGGCGCAAGGGGCTTCGAAACCGAACTCAGCCGGCTTGGTCTTCTTCGCGCGGAGGCAGAACCTGCCGCCACGCCGTGACGGCGACGCGTGCGAACAGCCCGGCCTTGGCATAGGGATCATCGGCTGCGAACGCGACTGCCGACTTGTAGTCGGGAAACTCCATGAGCAGCATCGATCCGATTGGCTCACCAGCCTCGTCGAGGAGCGGGCCTGCAACCACAATCTGCGACATCCATTCCCGCACATAGGCCAGATGCGCCTCGCGGGTGCTGGCCCGCAAGGCCTGCTGCATGGGCTTGTCGATGCAGTGAATCGCAAAGGTCGGCACCAGCGAAGCCCTAGACGCGACAGGCGATGGGGTCCAGCAACCGCGTGCAGGTCATGCCCGCGAACCCATGCCCGAGCGCTGCCGCCCGGTGCAGCTTGACCTGCGCCCGGTGATCATCTAGCACTCGCTGTCCCTCGGCCGGCCTAGCGTCGTGCCGTCCCTGTTTCATGCTCTCGAGGATCATCATGTCGCGCATCTGCGAACTGACAGGCAAGGGCCGCCAGGTCGGCCACAATGTCAGCCATGCCAACAACAAGACCAAGCGGACCTTCCTGCCCAACCTGCAGAACGTGACGTTGATGTCGGAGCGCCTGGGGCGGCGAATTCGCCTTCGGGTCTCCATGAACGGTCTGCGGTCGGTCGAGCATGTCGGCGGGCTCGATGCGTGGCTGCTCAAGGCCCGCGACTCCGAGCTTTCGCAGAAGGCCCGGCGGCTCAAGCGGGAACTGGAAAAGGCGGCGGAAGCCTGAGGCGCCGCCGTCGTCAGCCCGCCAGCAGTTCGAACTTCATCAGAAGCGTGCGCTGGACCGGCAGGAAATTGTTGTCTGAGACGAGGTAGAGGAAAATGCGTCCGCGCTCGCGGCGGATGGCAAGCCCTTCCATGTTGTCGACCGTCAACGGCGGTTCGAGCCGCGCAATCTCCTCCCTTTCCAGCCTGCCGTCAGTTCCGGGGCGCAACAGGCTGATGGTCACGGCGAGCCGACGCATCCTGGGAACCCGGCGCTGCAGCAGGAGATGAACGCCAGGCCCCAGTTCCGCGGCCGATGTCGCCAGCAGGCCGTCTGGCGCCGGGTAGCTGAGCAGGATTGCCTCCGTGCCCTCGAGCCGGACCGCAGCCATGCGACCCGCCCCTGCCGGCTCGCTTTCGGCGAAGAGGAGAATCGCCGTCCCGTCAACAGACGCCGCCTCGACCCCACGGTTTGATTTCCAGCCCCGGATTGCAGCGGGCCGATCGACCGCATGGGCAGCCGTTGCCAGGGTCCCGGGGTCGCAGGCCGAAACTCCGCGGTAGCGCTGGGCGCGATGGTCGAGTTCGAACCACACCAGCGTATCGCCGGTCACCAAGTCGCGCATGACAGCCTCGGCATCGGCGGAATATTTCCGGTCTGGTGGTTGGCCCTTCATGTCGAGAATCGGGGCGATATGCGCTGCGCGAACCCCGATCAGACGGTCGCCGCTCTCCTCGGGCTGGAGGATGAACCAGCTCCCGGTGTCGTTCACGGCCAGAAGCCGGTTGCAGGCAGGTTCGAACATCAGACCCGACAGGCCGCCGAACCCCTTGTCCGGCGATGTGAGTGCCACGCCGCCGAGGTACCGCAGCCTGCCGACCTGCGTGCGCGACGGGTTGGTCGGGTCGAGTGGCACTCCGGCCGCCGCAACCTTGATCTCGCGAACGGCGCCGGCGCCGAGTGGCGGCCCGACGAGATAGGCGGCATAGGCCGCGCCCGAAAGAAAGGCGCCGAGGCTCGCGGCCCGCAGCAGCAGGCCAAGGATCCACTGTCCGGTCACCCGATCGCCTTGCGCAGGGTCGCAACGAAGAAGCCGTCCCCCGGGCCGGTGCCTGGCATGAGCCGTTCCGTCCCCTGGAGCTCGACACCAGACGCCCGGGCCGTCGCAACCACTGCCTCACCCTCCTCTGGCTCGAGCGAGCACACCGCGTAGACGAGCCTGCCTCCGGGCGCGAGCCAGTTGCACGCCCGTGCGAGCAGTTGCCGCTGGATTTCGGCAAGCGCTGCAAGATCGCGGGGGTGGCGTCGGGACAGCACCTCGGGGTGGCGGCGGAAGGTGCCTGTTGCCGAGCAGGGCGCATCAAGGAGGATCCTGTCGAAGCTCTGGTCGGGCCTCCATTCGAGGATATCGGCGACGACCGTGCAGGCGTTCAGGCCGGTGCGGACGAGGTGATCACGAAGGAGCGCCATGCGCCCTGGCGCCCTGTCGACCGCAGTCACCCTCGCGCCAGCCGCGGCAAGCTGGAGCGTCTTTCCGCCCGGCGCAGCGCACAGGTCGAGCACGTCGCGTCCGGCAACATCGCCGAGCCGGTGCACAACCTGCCGCGCCGCCAGGTCCTGCACCCAGAACGCGCCTTCGGCGAGGCCGGGCAGCGCCTCGACCCGGTGCGACCCGCCAATGCGGACATGGCCGGGCTCGAGGGAGCAGCCATCGAGCCGGGACGCCCAGGTGATGGTCTCGACTGCCCTCGCAAGAGACAGGTCGATCGGCGGGATCTCACCGAGCGCCGCCCGCAGGGCGGTGACTGCGTCCGGGCCAAAGGCAGCGGCCCAGCGGCCTGCCCAGGGCTCGGGCAGGGTTGGCACGTCACCGAGCGTGGCGCCCTCGCGATCGAGGCGGGCCAGTATGGCATGGACCAGCCGTCTCGGCCCGCCATCGAGCAGCGCCAGCGAAGTCGCGATCGTCGCGTGCACCGGCGTTCCAAGCCGAAGCCGGCCGGCGAGCGCGACCCGCAGCACCTGGCGGGCACGGGCATCTGCCGCCAGCGGACGGACGCACGCCCCATCGATCAGCCGGTCAAGATCGACCCGCCACCTGAGAGCCTGGGCTGCAAGCGCGTGAGCGAGCGACCGGTCGGAGGAAGGCAGCCCCTGCACATGCCGGTCGAACACCTCGTCAAGGCTGCGGCCGAGGGTGAGCACATCATGAAGCAGCCGGACCGCCGCTGCCCGGGCTGGCACGCCCGGCGCCGCTGCTGGCTGGGCAATCGCCGACGGTCGGGGCCGCACCGGCCTCGCGTGCGCCAAGGCGCGTCAGGCGTCGAAGCCGGAGCGCGGGATCCCGAGCGCGCTGGGCCGGCGCCGCCGCGGCCACGGGTCGGCCGATCCCACAAAGCCGGGCGCAGCTGTGTCCGCCATCGCCTCGAGCGCGGCGATCCGGTTGGCAGGCGCTGGGTGGGTCGAGAAGAGACTGTCGGCAACGCCGCCTGCGCCGGGCTTGACGATGTAGAGATGCGCTGTCGCCGGGTTCCGGGCCGCAACCGGGTTCGGGATTCGGGCTGCCGCGTGCGAAAGCTTGCCAAGCGCGCTGGCGAGCTTGAGCGGCTTGCCGGAGATCTCGGCGGCGGCAGCGTCGGCGCCATATTCGCGGGTCCTGCTGATCGCCATCTGCACCAGCGCGGCAGCGATCGGCGCGAGGATGAGCGCAGCGATCATGACGATCGGGTTGCGGTTGTCACGGTTCCCGGAGAAGGCCACCATGTTGCCCAGCATCGAGATGGCGCCGGCAATGGTCGCCGTCACCGTCATCACCAGCGTGTCGCGGTTGCGGATGTGGCCGAGCTCATGGGCCATGACGGCCTCGATCTCGTCGCGGTCGAGCGTCTGGAGCAGGCCGGTGGTCGCTGCCACCGCGGCATTCTCGGGGTTGCGGCCGGTGGCAAAGGCGTTGGGCTGCGCCTGGTCGACGAGATAGACTTTCGGCACCGGGATGCCGGCGTTGCGGGCAAGCCCGGCGACCATGCGATGCAGCGGATGGTCGGGGCCGACCTCGCGGGCGTTGTGCATCCGCAGGATCAGCTTGTCGGCATTCCAGTAGGCGAAGGCGTTCATGCCTGCTGCCATCACCAGCGCGATGGCCGCGCCGCCTCTGCCGCCGAGCAGGAAGCCGAGCCCCATGAACAGCGCGACCAGCGCTGCCATCAGCATGAAGGTGCGGGTCTGGTTCATGGCTCCAATGTGGCGCCTGCCGCTCCGATTTCAACGGGACGATGCGCCGCCGAGGAACAGGCCGATCCGGCGGAAATGGGTCTCGGGGAAGAGCCTGACCATCCAGTCGATGAAGCGCGCATCCGGGCCGATGAGGATCCGGTGGCGCCGCTTCTCCATGCCGGCAATGATCGTCTCGGCGGCAGCCTCGGGGGTCGTCCGCGCTGCCTTCTCGAACTCCGCTGCGCTGTCGATATCGGCCGGGGTTCCAGGCAGATGGGCGATCTGCTTGGCATTTCGCGCGACATTGGTCTTCACCCCGCCCGGGTGGACCCGGATGACGCAGATGCCGGGGTCGGTCGCGGCAAGCTCGATCGCGAGCGCCTCGGTGAAGCCGCGCACGGCGAACTTGGAGGCATTGTAGGCGCTCTGGGTCGGGTAGCCCATCATCCCGAACACCGAGGAGATGTTGACGATCCAGCCGCCGCCATGGCGCCGCAGATGTGGAAGCGCGAGCCGCGTCCCCTCGACCACGGCATCGAAGTTGACCGCCATCACCCGGTCGAAATCTTCCCGCGGACAGTCGGCGAACGGGGCGACGACGGACAGCCCGGCATTGTTGATGATCCCGTCGAGCCGGCCCCATTCGGCCGCCGCCGCATCGACGAAGGCCTTGAGCGCGCCATGGTCGGTCACGTCGAACGCCCGGGTGATGGCCGGGAAATTGCCGAGCAGGCGCAGGGTCTCGGCAAGGCCGTGCCCGTCGCGGTCGGCAAGCGCGAGGCGCGCGCCCCGTCTGGCAAGGCCGAGAGCAAGGGCGCGGCCGATCCCGCTCGCCGCCCCGGTCACGGCAATCACTGCACCATCAAGGCTCGTCATCCGCGTCGTCCTGTCCTCCCGGCTTGCGCCTCCCCACTGCCCCACCTAGGTCGACGCCATGGAGAGACACAAGCCCAAGCCTGACCTGCCGGCCAGCCCGCCCGCACCTGCGCCTGCCGACAGGACCGCCCCCGCACCTCCATCCCGGCCGGGTGCCGAGGAAGTCGGCGGCCGCGGCGGCGCCGAACCGACCCGTTACGGCGACTGGGAAGTCAACGGCATCTGCACCGATTTCTGAGCGAGCGCGGCGCGCGCCGGTCCGAGCCGCCCGAGCGCGCGATCGATCGTCTCCGGGGTCTTGGCGTGGCACAGCCGCAGGATATGCCGCGGGCCCGAACCTTCGAAGAAGGCGGAAACCGGGATGGTGGCAACACCATGCTCCCGGACCAGCAGGCGCGCGGCCTCCCGGTCGTCAAGCCCGATGCCCGAGGCCGAAAGATCGACACACAGGAACCAGGTCGCCTCGGACGGGAGGACGGCCCATCCGGCCGCCTCCAGACCCCGCGCCAGCCTTGACCGGCCCTCGACCAGCTCACAGCGCATCCCGGCGAGCCAAGCCTGCTCGTGCTCCAGCCCCTCGGCGATGGCAAGCTGGAGCGCGGGCGGCGTGGTGAAGGTGAGATACTGGTGGATCGACGCGGCCTGCGCTGCACGCGGGGCGTCAGCCATCAGCCAGCCCACCTTCCAGCCCGTCAGCTGGAAAATCTTGCCGGCGGAACCAATCCTGACGGTGCGCGCGCGCATGCCCGGCAACGCGGCGAGCGAGACATGATGCCGTGCGGGGTCATGCACTTCCTCCCACACCTCGTCGGCGATGACGAGGAGATCGGCGCCGGTGGCAAGATCG
>CALLWN010000360.1 GCA_938016505.1 uncultured Sphingomonadaceae bacterium | reverse complement strand
CCGTTCGCGCTCGGCCAGGTCGGGCAGATGGGAATCGACTGCAGCATGGCCCACGCCCGAGAGGCTCTCGAGGGTTGCCAGCCGGTCGGCGAGCACCGAGACCTCTGATGTGAGGGCAACCACCATGGCGATCAGCCGGTCGATGGCGGGCTCGTCGTGGAAGCGCGGCCGCGCCCCCTTCACCACGCGCGGCAGCGGCGGGAGCCCGTCAGGCATCGGCAAAGGCCAGGAGTGCGAGGAAACCGCGGGCGCGCGCCTTCGGGTCGTCGGCAGCATTGTTCTGGCTCTGCCGCACCACGTCGGCCGAAAGGGTCGCAAGCTCGACCCGGCCGAAGCCGGCAGCACGCGCCTCCGCCTCGAGATCGAGGCTGCGGTAGCGGCGCCAGAAGGGCTCGTTGTTGTAGTGGGTCTCATTCTCCTGGAGGAAGGTGGCCCACGGGTCGTCGTCATCGAACCGGGGCTGGTCGACATGCAGCATCACGCCTCCGGGGGCGAGCAGCCGCCGGCTCTCGGCGAGGATCGCCGGCAGCCCGCGCGACGAAGTCTCGTGCAGCATGATCGACGAGGTGACGAGGTCGAAATGGCGATCGGGGAACCCGGTCGCTTCCGCATCGGCCTGCACGAACTGGACCGCAACCCCCAGCGATTCGGCGCGCACATGGGCGTGGCGCAGCAGCGCTGCGCCGACATCGATCCCGGTCACCTCCGCCTCCGGGTAGCCCTCGGCCCAGGGGAGCGTGGCATGGCCCACCCCGCAGCCCATGTCGAGGATCCGCGCCGGCGCGAAATCCGGCAACCGGGCCTTCAGGAACCTGACCGCAAGCTGCCCCACGGCATCATTGAGCCCGCCCATCAGCCCCGACATGTAGAGATAGACGCCACGGTCGTAGACGGCGCCGGCGCCGGTGTCGCCATCGCCGCGGTCGGCGAGATAGCCGCCCGGCATGCAGTGGATGTCGATCGCGCCCACATAAGCCGGGGGCCTCACCCTGGGGTCGAGCCGGAGCGAACCCTTCGCGCCCTCGGGCATCGCCACCCGACCGAGCCGCTCGGCAGGCGGGATGACGGCAGCCCAGATCGTCTCCTGCGAGGCCCGCCGCGCCGAAAGGTAGAAGCGGTACCAGGGGTCGGAGTCCATCGCCTCGCGGATCTCGGCAGGCGATTGCGGCCGCCGGCCATGGCGCGCGGCGAAGGCGTCGGCGGCGCGATGGTCGAACACCGTGCGGGTGCCCGGCATCCAGGCCGAGGTGACCCGGTTCCTGAGCGCGAAGGCAAAATCCGCCCGGGCCCGGTCGTCGTGGCCGCCCATCGCAAGCCCGGCGTGGGCGTCCTGCGCGGCAATCCGTTTCATGCCACAGTCTCCCCGACCCTGTGTCCATGCACGAGCCGCGCGGCAGCGCGCCCGGCGAGCCGGCCAAGCCCGGTTGCAGCGAGCAGGCCGTTGCCGGCAATGTAGCCTGACGCACCCGGGCCGGACAGCCCGCGTGCAGTGCCGCCGGCCGCGAACAGGTTGGGCAGCGGACGGCCGTCGGCGCCGATCACGCGACCGTCGGGGTCCACCACCATCCCGCCCTGGGTGTGGAACAGCGCCCCCGTGACCCGCGCGGCATGGTAGGGGGGCGCGAGCGGCGGCCGCGGCGCGAACCGCCGCCCGAACGGGCAGGGCGCGCCATCGCGGGTCCTGGCTTCCACCTCGGCAAGGGTCGCAGCAAGGGCCGGTTCGGGCAGGCCAATCAGGGCCGCAAGCTCGGCGATGCTGCCGGCGACAAGGATCGCCCCAGCGGCGCGGGCATCGCGGGTGTCGTCGAACTGGTCGAGCACCTGCTGGATCCGCGCGTCCCAGATGCTCCAGGCCACCCCGCCGGGCTGGGCATTCACAGCCGCTGCGGCTTCCGAATAGCCGCGGGATTCGTCGTGGAAGCGGTGCCCCTCGCGGTTCACCTGCACGCCGCCCTCGGTCATGCTCGGCCACAGGATCGGCACGCCATGGCCGGCGGCGAGCCCGCCATGGCCCTGGTAGCTGTCCATGTCGGCAAGCCGTGCGCCAAGCCGCTCGGCAAGCGCCAGCCAGTCGCCCCTGCACCCCGGGTGGCCATGCATGGTCGCCCCCGCCATTTCGGGCAGGAAGCGGGCCACCAGGTCGGGCGCGCCGGCAAAGCCGCCCATCGCCAGCACCAGCGCGCCACAGCCGATCCGCTCGCAGGCGCCATCGGGCCGTTCGACCCGCACGGCGAGAACCCGGCCATCGGCATCCGCCTCGACATCGGCGAGCCGCGCCCGCGTCATGACGGCAACGCCAGCCCGCTCCGCGGCCTCGACCAGCGCTGCGACGAGTTCGGCGCCGGTGCGGTTCGGCGTCCCCATCATCCGCATCACCGAATGGCCGGGGTAGGTGAAGCCGGTGACGAGCGACAGCGGCACCCCGTGGCGCTGGAGCCAGCCGACCGCAGCAGCCGACTCCGCTGCCAGCCGCTCGACCACGGCCGCGTCGGTTCGCCCGCCATGCTTGGCGAGGATGTCGCGCGCCAGCAAGGCGGGCGAATCGGCGATGCCGGCTGCTCCCTGCTCGGGCGTGCCTGCAGCCGGAATGAGACCGGTCGACATGGCCGTGGTGCCGGCAAGTGTCGCATCGCGCTCGACGAGCAGCACCGACGCGCCTGCATCGGCCGCCGCCAGCGCCGCGACGAGGCCCGCCGCGCCGCCGCCGGCGACAACAACATCCACGTCTGCACCCTCTGGCTTCATGAGCAGAGCTTGGCGCGTGGCGACGCGGTGCACCCCGGTGAGACGTGGCGTTTGTCCGCCACGCGGAGGAAATGCGGCGAAGCGTCAATCCCCGCTGGCAGGCCGTGGACACATTCGAGGATGCTCGACGCAGAAGGCAGGAACGAGTTCCGCCACGGCTGGCGCACGGTGCTCGCCGGCCTCGTCGGCATGATGATCGGCATCTCGGCGCTGCCCTTCTACACGCTTGGCCTGTTCGTGCGGCCGCTGGGGGATGCGTTCGGCTGGTCGCGCGAGGCGATCCAGTGGGGCTTCACCATGCAAATGCTTGGCATGCTCTGCGTCGCCTGGGCCTATGGCCTCCTGACCGACCGCTGGGGCGCGCGCCGGGTGGCCCTTCTCTCGCAGATCGGCCTCGGCCTCGGCCTGCTTGTCGTCGCTGCCGTCCAGTCGCTGCCCCAATGGTACGGCGCCTGGTTCCTCCTTGCCCTGCTCGGTGCCGGCACCTCGCCCATCACCTGGACCCGTGGCGTTGCCGGCTGGTTCGATGCCG
>CALLWN010000359.1 GCA_938016505.1 uncultured Sphingomonadaceae bacterium | reverse complement strand
CGAAGCCGGTTGAACTATGATCGGTATCGCCGGCTGTTCGGAACCGGCTTCGTCCTCAATCTCGGCGGCGAGGTCGGGCAGATCATGAGCCTCGATTCCGACGAGATCCGGCTGACCGACCGCTTCTTCCTCGGCGAGCCGCGGTTCCGGGGGTTCGACATCCGCGGCGTGGGTCCGCGCGTGCTCAGAAAGCCGCTTCTTCCTGACGGCACGCCGAGCCGGGATGCGGAGGGGTTTGGCGATGATTCCGTCGGTGGGCGGTTCTACTATCTCGGTCGCGCCGAGGTGATCATTCCGCTTGGTTCGACGGGAGACGAGCTCGGACTGCGGCCATCGGCTTACGTCGACATCGGCTCGCTCTGGAAGTCGAACCCGGGCACGCTGATCTCCTGTCCCAATGTCCCTGCCGAGGGAGATCCGCCCCCGATCCCGTCGGGATGCCCGACAGCGCCCGGGTCGGTCGGTTTCAGCGAATTCTATGTCGGAGACACGGCAAGCCCGCGCATCTCGGTCGGGGTCGGCGTCAACTGGAATTCGCCCTTCGGTCCGTTCCGCATCGATATTGCCAAGGCGATCAAGAAGGCCGAAGGGGATCGCGACCAGCTCTTCCAGTTCAACGTGGGAACCCAATTCTGATGCGACACATGCTTGCGGCCCTCGCGGTCGGTCTTCTTCTTGCAACCCCGGTCCAGGTGGCTGCCCAGCAGCTTTCGCCTGCGGTCATCGTGATCGTCGATCTCGATCGCGTGGTGAACGAAAGCGGGGCCGGCAAGGCAGCTGCCGCCGAACTTCAGGCCAGGGCCACGACCCTCAACACCCGGCGCAATGCGCTCGCCCAGCAGCTCCAGACCGACGCCGAGGCGATCCAGCAGGGTCAGCAGAACAAGACTCTCGCCGGACCTGCCCTTGAAGCCAGGATCAAGGCCTTTCAGGAAAAGGAGAATGCGGCCAATGCCGAGCTCCAGCGCGGGCAGGAGGACCTCGCGCGCGCACAGCAATATGTGGTCCAGCAGATCAACACCGCAGCCCAGCCGATCATCACGCAAATCATGCGTGAGAAGGGAGCGTCAATCGCGCTTGCCGAGCGTGCGACCATCCAGCATTCGGGGTCGCTCAACATCACCAACGACGTTCTCGCCCGGCTGAACGCCGCGCTGCCGAAGGTTTCGACCACCGCGCCGCCGCAGCAGTCGCAGCCGGCGGCCCAGCCGCGGCGGTAAGCGACGCGATGGAGGACGGTTCTCGCGACATTGTCGCGATCCTTTCGATGTTGCCGCATCGGTTCCCGATGCTCCTCGTCGACAGGGTCGAGGCGATCACGCCGTTCGAGCGGATCCGCGCGATCAAGGCGGTCAGTGTCAATGAGCCGTTCTTCCAGGGTCATTTTCCGGCGCGCCCGGTGATGCCGGGCGTGCTGCTGGTCGAGGCGATGGCCCAGGCCGCGGGTATCCTTGCAATCGAATCGCTCGGGCTCGCAGGGTCAGGCAAACTCCTCTACTTCATGGCGGTCGAAGAGGCGAAGTTCCGAAAGCCCGTCGAGCCTGGGTGCCTCGTCTCGCTTGAGGTCGCATATCTGCAGCGCCGGTCGAACGTCTCGAAGTTTCAGGGCTATGCGCGGCTCGGCGACGGGGTCGCGGCCGAAGCCCGCTTCACGGCCATGATTGCCGACCCACCGGCCTGACGCTGTTGTCAGGACGAGCGCCGGTTCTGGTTGCCGATGACGGTACGCCGAATCATCACGAGCAGCGTGAGAAACCCGACGACCAGTACCGTTTCGACAATGAGCGGCGTGGCCGCGATGGCTTCCACGATGCGTTCCATGCCGACGCTCCAGAGCCCTTGATGCAACGCAGCATTAACCTTTGATGGTTGCGTTTTCGAGGCGTGTCGCCGGTCAGCGCGACGACAGGTGCCGATAGCCCGGCAAGTCGTCGGGCCTGTTGACATTTACAAGCCCCGAAAGGTCGACCCGCCGCGCTTTTGCCGAGGCCGCAAAGCCCCGCAGTGGAAACGGCCCGGGCCCGGCGAGATGAGCTGCAAGCGCAGGGCCCAGCGCTGCCGGCCACAGTCCGACCGTCCAGTGTCCATCGACCACGGCCGGGGCCGGTGCGAGCAGGTCAGCCAGGTTCGGCGGAAGGCCAAGCATGTCGCACGGCGCGCTGAGCACATGGGCGAAGCCGTGGCGCCCGGCATGGAGAAGCGCTCCACACAGGCCGGCAAGCGGGCCGAGCCCGGGTGCCGGTTGGTCATCGAGACACACATGCCCGGGCCAGGTCCGGCCGACGATCACAATGGCATCGCAACAGGGCGCAAGCGCATCGATGGCATGCTGGATGAGTGGCCTGCCCGCGTGACGGGCCATGGCCTTGTCGGTGCCGAACCGGCGCGACTGGCCTCCGGCCAGCACCGCCCCGAGCAGCCGGCCAGTGGTCATGCGGTTTCCTGGAACAGTTCCCGCCCGATGAGGAAGCGCCTGATTTCGGAGGTGCCGGCGCCGATCTCGTAGAGCTTGGCATCGCGGAGCAGGCGCCCGGTGGGGTAGTCGTTGATGTAGCCGTTGCCGCCGAGTGCCTGGATCGCCTCGAGCGCCATCCAGGTCGCCTTCTCGGCCGAATAGAGGATGGCGCCGGCGGCGTCCTTGCGCGCGGTCTCGCCGCGGTCGCAGGCCTCTGCCACCGCATAGACATAGGCCCGCGCGGTCGAGAGCGCGACATACATGTCGGCGAGCTTGCCCTGCATCAGCTGGAAGGTCCCGATCGGCCGGCCGAACTGCTGGCGCTCGTGCACATAGGGGAGCACCACGTCGAGACAGGCCTGCATGATGCCCAGGGGGCCGCCGGCGAGCACCACCCGCTCATAGTCGAGGCCCGACATCAGCACCTCGACGCCCTTGCCCTCCGCGCCGAGCACCTTCTCGGCTGGAATTTCGCAATCCGCGAAAACGAGCTCGCAGGTGTCGGAGCCGCGCATGCCGAGCTTGTCGAGCTTCTGCGCGGTCGAGAAGCCGGCCATGCCGCGCTCGACAATGAAGGCGGTGATGCCGCGCGGGCCCGCTTCGGGGTCGGTCTTGGCATAGACGATGAGCGTGTCGGCGTGCGGCCCGTTGGTGATCCAGAACTTGCTGCCGTTCAGGATGTAGCGGTCGGAGCGCTTCTCGGCCCGCAGGCGCATCGAGACGACATCGGAACCAGCACCCGGCTCCGACATGGCGAGCGAGCCGACATGCTCGCCCGAGATGAGCCTCGGCAGGTAGCGCGCCTTCTGCTCCGCGGTGCCATGCCGGGCCAGCTGGTTGATGCAGAGGTTGGAGTGTGCCCCGTAGGACAGCCCGACCGACGCCGAGGCGCGAGAGATTTCCTCGACTGCGATCACATGGGCGAGATAGCCGAGGCCGGCGCCGCCGTCGGCCTCGGGCACCGTGATGCCATGAAGGCCGAGCGCGCCGAGCTTCGGCCAGAGGTCGCGCGGGAAGCTGTTGGTCGCGTCAATCTCGGCGGCGCGCGGAGAGATTTCGGCGGCCGCGAAGGCGGCGACGCTGTCGCGCAGCATGTCGAGGGTTTCGCCATGGGCAAAGCGCAGGGGGCAGAACATCGCTGTGCCATAGCGGCCTTGCTGCTTCGCTCCAAGGCGGATGGGCGCGCGGCAGACGTGATGCGACGCTTCCAGCGCCGCCGCCGCAAGCTGCCGCACCTGGCCGCGCTGGCCGGTCAGCGCCTAGCCGGTGGCAATTTCAACGAGGAGCATGCCCTCCGCCACTTGCTGCCCGGCCGCCACTGCAACCGTCGCGACCCGGCCCGCAAGCGGCGCAGTCAGCCGATGCTCCATCTTCATCGCCTCGAGCACGAGAAGACGGTCACCGGCCGCCACGAGGTCGCCGGGCGCGACATGAAGGCTGAGCACCTTGCCCGGCATGGGGGCGAGGATCCGGCCATCGCCGCCGGCCTCGCCTCCGGTTCCCCGCCGCGGATCGTGGCGCAGCAGGCGCCAGGTCTCGCCACCGCGGCGCGCCTCGATTCCGTCCTCGACCGGGATCAGCACGGCCGCCCGGTCGGGGATGGCCTCGACGCCATCGACCAGAACGCG
>CALLWN010000358.1 GCA_938016505.1 uncultured Sphingomonadaceae bacterium | reverse complement strand
ACGGTGGGCGGCTTCCTCGTCGAGCCGGTGCAGGGCGAGGGCGGCATCCGCCCCGCCAGCCGCGCGTTCCTCGAGGGCCTGCGCCAGCTGGCCGACGACCATGGCCTGCTCCTCATCCTCGACGAGGTGCAGTGCGGGGTGGGCCGCACCGGCACGCTCTTCGCCCATGAGCAATATGGCGTGACACCCGACATCATGGCGATCGCCAAGGGAATCGGCGGCGGCGTGCCGGTCGGGGCCTGCCTCGCGACCGAGCAGGCGGCCTCCGGCATGGTCGCCGGCACCCACGGCTCCACCTATGGCGGCAACCCGCTCGCCATGGCGTCCTGCAACGCCGTGCTCGACATCGTGGCCGAGCCGGCCTTCCTTGCAACCGTCCGGGCACGGGCCGCGCGGCTGCGGGCCGAACTCGAGCAGATGATCGGCAATCACGGAATCTTCGCCGGCGTCCGCGGGATGGGACTGATGCTTGGTCTCAGGATGACGACCGACAGCCGGGCCTTTGTCGCCCACCTGCGCACCCATGGGCTGCTTGCAGTCGCAGCCGCCGACAATGTGGTGCGCCTGCTTCCGCCTCTCATCATCGAAGAGACGCACATCCGCGAATGCATCGAGAAGCTCTCGGCGGCAGCAGCGGACTATCGGGTGCCCGAGGCAGCCTGAGCGGTGCGCCACTTCCTGTCGCTTGCCGATGCCGGCCCCGCCGGGTTGCGCCGCATCCTCGATTGCGCCCATGCCCTGAAGGCCGCACGAGCCGACAGGCCCCGGGGTGCGCCCGATGACGGCGCGCGGCTTGCCGGCCGGGTTCTCGCGGCCATCTTCGAGAAGCCGTCGACGCGCACCCGCCTCTCGTTCGACATCGCCATGCGCCAGCTGGGCGGCGCCACCATCACGCTTGCCGCCGCCGACATGCAGCTCGGCCGGGGCGAGACCATCGCCGATACCGCGCGGGTGCTCTCGCGCATGGTCGATGCCGTGATGATCCGGGCCCGCTCCCACCTCGACATCGAGGCCTTCGCGGCCGCCGCCGACCTCCCCGTCATCAACGGCCTGTCCGACCGGTCCCACCCCTGCCAGGCGGTTGCCGACATGATGACCGTCGAGGAGCGGCTCGGCCGGCCGGTCAGCACCAGCCGCTGGGCCTGGGTGGGTGACGGCAACAATGTCGCCCAGTCGATCATCGAGGCAGCAGGCCTGATGGGCTTTCGCCTCCGCCTCGCGGTCCCTGCAGGCTTTGAACCCGATGCAGGCTTCGTGGCTGCCGCCCGCGCCCGCGGCGCCGAGGTCGAGCTGGTCGCATCTCCCGAGGCGGCCGTCCGCGACGCCGACGTGGTTGCAACCGACACCTGGGTGTCGATGGGCGACGCCGATGTCGCTGCCCGGCACCGGGCGATGCAACCGTTCCAGGTCGGGCCGATGCTGATGGCAGCGGCAGGCGCAGGTGCGATCTTCCTCCATTGCCTGCCGGCCCACCGCGGCGAGGAAGTGACCGACAGCGTGATCGACGGGCCCCAGTCCGCGGTCTGGGACGAGGCCGAGAACCGCGTCCATGCCCAGAAGGCGATCCTGCTCTGGCTGTTCGGCCACCTCGATGCCTGAGCCGACGCCCGCGCAGTCGCAGGTTGCCGACACCGACCGCGTCCTCGGCTTCCTCATCCCGGCACGCAGCGCCCGCGGCCGGGTGGTGCGGCTCGGGCCGGTTCTCGACACCATTCTCTCCGCCCATGCCTATGCCGAGACCCCGGCGCGCCTCCTCGCCCAGGCGCTTGCGCTTGCCGCGCTGATGGGAGCGATTCTCAGGCCCGACGAAGGCCAGGTGACCGTGCAGGCCCAGCCGCCGCGCGGACGCGAGGGCGCGGTCAGGCTGCTCGTGGCCGACTATCTTGCCGGCGCCCTGCGCGGCTATGTGGCGGTCGACCCCGACCGCCGCCTCGTCGAGGGCGAGCCGCTCGACCAGATGTTCGGCGGGGGGCACCTCGTCATCACGCTCGACCAGTGCGTCTCGGCCGAGCGCTACCAGGGCATCGTCGCGCTGGAAGGCCCGTCGCTCGCGGCCGCAGCGCAGGGCTATTTCGCCAGCTCCGAGCAGGTGCCGACACTCGTGCGGCTGACGGCTGGGCGCGGTGCCGATGGCGGCATGCGCGCGAGCGGGTTCATCGTCCAGCATCTGGCGCGGGCCGAGGCGGGCGGCGCACGGCTCGGTCTCGGGCCGGACTGCGACCACCCCGACTGGGCCCATGTCGCGGCACTGGCCGGAACGCTTGGCGACGCCGAACTCGAGGATCCGGCGCTCCCGCTTGAAACCCTCCTGTGGCGGATGTTCCACGAGGAGGAAATCCGGGTGCTTCCGCCGGTCGCGCTCAGCCGTGGCTGCCGCTGCTCGGCAGACTATATCCGCTCGGTCCTGTTGCGCTTTCCGGAATCCGAGCGGGTCGCGATGCGCGGCGAGGATGGCCGGATTGCGGTCGACTGCGAATTCTGTTCGAAGCGGTTCCTTTTCGAGGTCTAGAAGAGCGGTCGGCTGCTGCCGATATAGGGGCCATGCGGCGCGTGCCTCTCGCCCTTCTCCTGCTCGCAGTGCCGGGAGCCGCTGGCGCGGCTCCAGCGTTGCCCGCGCTCCAGCTGTTCGCCGACGGCTTTCGCGCCGGCACATGGGAAGTGACCAGCGAAGGCTTGACCGGGCAACGCCGGCCGCTGGTTGACCCTGGCGCCATGGTCTTCGCCGGCCAGACCCTCGCCGACGACTGCCGGGTGACGGTCGTCGACGATCGCACCACCCACGCCGTCGTCACCTGGAGTTGCCCGGGAGGCGACAGCGGGCGGAGCCATGTGCGCCGCGACCATGGCGGCCTCTATGTCGTCCAGGCCAAGGGCATTTCCGGGCGCAGGCCCTTCGCCGCCCAGGTGGAATATCGCTTCGTCGGCCCCTGAGGCGCAGCCTCGGTCGCAGCATCAGTTGAAGTGCAGATCGCCCCAGGGCGGCACGGCGAGATAGGGCGCGATGTCAACCCCGGCGAGATCGGCCGGGTCCCAGCTGGGGTTGCGGTCCTTGTCGATCAGCTGGGCGCGCACGCCCTCGTAGAAGTCATGCCCAGCCTTGATCGCCGAGACCATCCGGAATTCCCGAATGAGGCAGGCCTCGATGCTGTCGCTCTCGCCTTCGCGCACGCCGTGGAGGCTGAGCTTGCACGACGTCGGAGACATCCGGCGGATGATGGACGCCTGCTCGCGCGCCCAGTCGTCGCCGTCGTCGAGACTGGCGAGAATGTCTTCCACCGTGTCGTGGCTGAAGTGGAAATCGATCCCGTCGCGCAGCGGGGTGACGCTGTCGGACCCGGGGTCGGTGTCGAAGGTGGCAAGCACCTCCTCCACCGGCTCGTGGCTGTGGGCCAGCCGCTCGATCAGCACGGGCAGTTCGGCAGACTGGACATAGTGGGTCGCGATGCCGGCCGCCCGGCACGCAGCGCCATCGAGCCGGGCGCCGGTCAGCGCCGCCCAGGTCCCGATTTCACCCGGCAGCCGGGGCAGCGCATGGGTGCCCCCCACATCGGGGATGAGGCCGATGCCCGTTTCCGGCATGGCGAAGCGGGTGCGCTCGGTTGCGACGCGGAAATGGCCGTGGATCGAAAGCCCGACCCCGCCGCCCATGGTGATCCCGTCGATCAGCGCAACATGAGGCTTGGCGCAGGCGGAAATGGCCTGGTTCATGCGATACTCGTCGAAGAAGAACCCCTCCCACTCGGGCGAGCCGGTCTTCCCGGCGTGGTGAAGTGCAACGACATCGCCACCGGCACAGAAGGCCCGGTCGCCTGCCCCCTCGATGACAATGGCGGCGATGTCGGGTTCGAGCGACCAGTCGAGAAGCTGGCGATGCCAGGCCCGGCACATCGCCCGGTTGAGCGCATTCAGGGCCTGCGGGCGGTTGAGGGTTGCAATGCCGATGCGGCCCTCGCGGCGGAAGCGGATCTCGTCGGTCTCAGGGGTCATGGCGTCTTCTCCAGCATCAGGCCGTCGCCCTCGAGCGGGGTCGGCACGCAACTCGTCGACAGCCGGGCCAGAAGCCGGCCCTCGGGGTCGAACAGATCGCTCTCGGCAAAGGCGATGGTGCGCCCGAGCTTGAGGCAGCGCCCCTCGGCGATGATCGCGCGGCCCAGCCTGGCGGGCGCGAGGAAGCTCACCTTGAACTCGATCGTGGGCACCACGATCCGCCGCTGCGACTTCACGATGACCGCAAAGGCCGCGCAATCGTCGAGCATGGCGGCGAGGATCCCGCCCTGGACATTGCCCATCGGGTTGCAGAACTCGGGCTTGCCGAGGAACTGCATCCGGACCGTTCCAGCCGCCGAATCGAGCGCCAGCAACTCCTGGCCGAGAAGCTGGGCGGTCGGCGGGATCCGAGTGCGCATCCGCTCGAGAAGCTCGGCATCGGTCATCACCATCAGCCGCCCCCCGCCCCTTCCAGCTGCGCGATCGTCATGAAGCCATGCTGCATAAGCGCGGGTGCAAGCGGCGCAAGGGGGGCGAGCGGCCCGGTCGCGAGGAACCTGCCCGGTGCCGGCGCCGGAACGGCTTCGCCCAGAAGTGTCGCGACCCGCCGGGCAATCCCGGCGGCGCCGTCGACAAAGGCGAGTGGCCTGGGGGCGGCCGCGGCGAGCTCGGCCTCGAGCAGCGGGAAGTGGGTGCACGCGAGCACCACGGTATCGAGCCGGTCGCCGCCCGGCTGGTCGATGAGGCCGGCGAGCGCGTAAGCCGGGATGGCCGGGTCCACCGCCACGCCGCGCAGCTTGGCCTCAGCCGCCTCGACCAGCGCTGTGGTGCCATGCAGCAGAACGGTGCAGTCGGCGGCAAATCGGGCGGCCAGGTCCGCGACATAGGGCTGCCGAACGGTCGCCTCGGTGCCGAGCACGCCGATCACCCGGCTCGCCGACCGTTCGGCCGCGGGCTTGATGGCGGGCACGGTGCCGACGATCGGGCAGGCGACCACCGGCCGCACCCAGCCGAGCGCAATGGTCGACGCCGTGTTGCAGGCAATGACGGCGAGCGAGGGCGCAAGCCGTTCGGAAAGCCTGCCAAGAAGGCCCGCCACGCGCGCCGCCACCTCGCCCTCGCTCTTGGTGCCATAGGGAAAGCCGGCAGTATCGGCACAATAGGCGACAGCTGCGCCGGGCAGGAGCCGGCGGATGGCGGCGAGCACCGAAAGCCCGCCGACACCCGAATCAAGGAGGAGAATGGGCCCCTGCCCCGGCTGGCTCAGGCGATCCGCTCCTTCACATAGGGACCGGGCGCCTCGTCAAGCGCGGGGAAGTCGGGGTGCGTGCCCGGCACCCTCGCTGGAACCTGCGGTCCCGACTGCGGCGCGAGCCAGCCGATCCAGTCCGGCCACCAGCTGCCCTTCGTTTCGACGGCCTGCGCCCTGAAGGCGTCGAGCGTGTCCGGAAGCTGCGCGCCCTCGCGAAGCGTCCAGTGCATGTACTTGTTGGCCGCCGGCGGATTGACCACCCCGGCGATGTGGCCCGAACCCGCAAGCACGAACCTGACCGGGCCCTTGAGGTGGCGCGTCAGCTTCCACACCGAGACCGCCGGCGCGATATGGTCGTCCTTCCCAGCCTGGATGTAGGCTGGCGTGTTCACGAGCCCGAGGTCGATCGGGGTGCCGAGAATGGAAATGCCCCCCGGCTTCGCCAGCAGATTGTCGCGGTAGAAATCCTTCAGATAGGCCAGATGCCATTTCGCTGGCACGTTGGTTGGATCGGAGTTCCAGTAGAGCAGGTCGAAAGGCACATAGTCCTTCCCCAGCAGGTAGTTGTTGACCACATAGTTCCACATGAGGTCGGTGGGGCGCAGCAGGTTGAAGGTGAGCGCCAGGTAGCGGCCGTCGAACACGCCCGAGGCCCCGAGCTGCTCGATGGTGGCGAGCATCTGGTCATCGACGAAGTGGAGGAGGTCGCCAGCGTCCTCGAAGTCGGTCTGGGCCGTGAAGAAGGTGGCGGTCTTCACCCGGTCGGCCTCGCCGCGGGCGGCGAGCAGGGCGAGCACTGCGGCAAGCGTCGTCCCGGCGACGCAGTAGCCGATGGTGTGGACCGAGGCCACGCCGCAGATGCTCCGCACCACGTCGATCGCAGTCAGGAAGCCTTCCTCGACATAGGTGTCGAGGGTGGCGTCCGCCGTCTTCTCGGAGGCCTGCGCCCAGGAGACGACGAAGACGGAGAGGCCCTGTTCGACCGCCCAGCGGATGAAGCTCTTCTCCGGCGTCAGGTCGAGGATGTAGAATTTGTTGATCCACGGCGGGAAGATGAGGAGCGGGGTCTCGAACACCGTGTCGGTGGTCGGGGCATAGTGGATGAGCTCGAACATCCGGTTGCGGAACACCACCTTGCCCGGCGTCGCCGCGACGTTCCGGCCGACCTCGAAGGCCGTCTCGTCGGTCATCGTCAGCTTGCCCTGGGCGAGGTCGCGGGCGAGATTCTCCATGCCCCTCAGAAGGCTCTGCCCGCCGCTTTCCTGCGCGGCGTGCAGCACCTCCGGGTTCAGCAGGGCGAAGTTGGCCGGGTTCATCGCCTCGACGAGCTGGCGGGTGTGGAAGCGCAGCCGGTCGGCCATCTCCGGGGAAAGCCGGTCGAACACGTGCGAGCCCTGGAGCGCGTGGTGGCTGGTGAGCAGATAGCTCTTGCGGATCATGTCAAACAGCGGGTTGGCTTCCCAGGCCTGACCTGCGATGCGCCCGTTGCGCGCGACTTCCGGCGGCAGCTCGGTCGGCTTGCCTGCGACATAGTCGGCCCAGAGCCTGAGCTGGTCGGCCCACCAGTCGCCCGCGAGCCTCGCAAGATCCGCCGTCGGGGCCTTGCCAGCCTCGTCGAGCGCAGCCCTGCCGAATTCTGCCCATTGTGTCAGCGGCGCAAGCCAGGCGGCATTGGCGCAGACAAGGCGCATGGCGCTGTCGAACACGGCGAAGCCGTCTTTGATGGTTTCCAGCGCATCCCAGAGCCTGCGTTCGGCCATCACGGCAGCGGTGTGGGCGCGGTCCAGATCCTGGACGAAGC
>CALLWN010000357.1 GCA_938016505.1 uncultured Sphingomonadaceae bacterium | reverse complement strand
CCTCGATCCAGATGATGGTCGGCCCCGGCTGCATCAGCCCGACGCGGGAGAGGGCGATGAAGCCGCCGACCAGCGCGCTCCCCATCAGCAGCGCGAAGCCAAGCGCTGGCGCCTGGCCCCGCACCAGCCGCCGGAACCTGGCGCGGAGCGCCTCGGGTTCGCGGCCACGGTTCCAGCTGAAGCCACCGGCGCGGTCAAGCTCGATGTTGGCGAAGCGCTCGACTGCGCGCCGGCGCTCGGCCTCGCGCTCCGCCTTGCGGTCGCGAAACGGGAGCGGAAGCGGCTCGAGCTTCTTCGGCCTCAGGCTCCTGAACATCAGACGCGCATCGGCATGAGGACGTAGAGCGCGTTCGCCCCCTCGCGCTCGCGGATGAGGGTCGGCGCGGCGGCATCGGCCAGATGCACTTCCACCTCATCGCCATCGAGCTGGGCGAGGATGTCGAGCAGGTAGCGGCTGTTGAACCCGACATCGAAGCCGGGTGCGCCATAATCGGCCGACAGATCCTCGGAGGCGGTGCCATTCTCCGGGCTCGTCACCGAGAGCGTCACCCGGTCGTGATCGAGGCTCAGCTTGACTGCACGGGTCTTGTCGGAGGCGATCGCCGTCACCCGGTCGACGCCCTCGGCAAGCGTGTGGGGGTCGATCCTGAGAAGCCGGTCGTTCGCGGTCGGGATGACCCGGCTGTAGTCGGGGAAGCTCCCCTCGATCAGCTTGGAGGTGAGCACGGCATCGCCGATCGAGAAGCGGATCTTGGTGGACGACAGCCCGATCCCGACCGAGCCGTCGCGCTCGTCGAGCAGCTTGCGCACCTCGGCGATGCACTTTCGCGGCACGATCACGTCGGGCATGTCTTCCGCGCCTTCGGGCAGCGGCAGCTCGAACCGGGCGAGGCGGTGGCCATCGGTTGCAACCGCGCGCAGCACGCGGGGGCTGTGCCCGGCCGGCGCGTGGAGGAAGATCCCGTTCAGGTAGTAGCGGGTCTCCTCGGTCGAGATGGCAAAGCGGGTCCGGTCGATGAGGCTGCGCAGCGTCTCGACGGGGAGCTCGAACGCAACCGGCAGGTCGGTCTCGCCGATCACCGGGAAATCCTCGCGCGGCAGGGTCTGGAGCTGGAAGCGCGCACGCCCGGCAGCAACCGTCACCCGCCGGTCGCTCTGGGCAAGCGAGACCTGGGCGCCATCTGGCAGCTTCCTGACGATGTCGAACAGGGTGTGGGCCGAGACCGTGGTTGCCCCCGGCACCTCGACGTTCGCGGCGATGGTCTCGACGATCTGCATGTCGAGATCGGTTGCCATCAGCCGCAGCCCATCGGCCTCCGCGGTCAGGAGCACGTTCGAGAGGATCGGGATGGTGTTGCGGCGTTCGACGACCGACTGGACGTGACCGAGGGCCTTCAGGAGGGTTGCACGCTCGACGACCAGTTTCATGCCTGTCTCCCCCGGGGCCGGTCATGCGCCGGCCGCGAATGGCTTTCGTCTACAGCGGCGTGCTGCCTGCGCAAAGAGGCTTGCGCGTCACCTCTCAGTCGACCCTCAGCGTCATCGCAGTCGCTTCGCCACCGCCGATGCAGATGGCGGCAAGGCCGGTCCCCCCACCGCGGGCCTTGAGCGCATGGATGAGCGTGACGAGGATCCGCGCCCCCGAGGCGCCGATGGGGTGGCCGAGCGCACAGGCGCCGCCGTTCACATTCACCCGCGCATGGTCAAGACCGAGGTCGCGCATGGCGATCATGGCGACCACGGCGAACGCCTCGTTCACTTCGACGAGGTCGATGTCGCCGATTGCAAGCCCGGCCCTTTCGAGCGCCTTGCGCGCGGCCGGCACCGGCGCCGTCGTGAACCAGGCCGGGTCCTGGGCGTGGCTCGCGTGCGAGAGGATGGTCGCGAGCGGCGCAAGCCCGCGGGCCTCGGCGGTTTCCCGGCGCATGAGGACGAGCGCTGCCGCGCCGTCCGAGATCGAGCTTGCATTGGCAGCCGTCACCGTGCCGTCGGGCGCGAAGGCGGGCTTGAGCTGCGGGATCTTCTCGGGCTTCGCCTTGCCTGGCTGCTCGTCGACGGCGACCAGCCCGGCCCCGGTCTCGACTGCGACCACCTCTGGTGCGAAGGCGCCGCTCCCGATCGCGTTGCGGGCGCGTTCGAGGCTCGCAAGCGCATAGTCGTCCTGCGCCGCCCGGGTGAACTGGTAGTGGCGGGCGGCCTGCTCGGCGAAGCTCCCCATCAGCCGGCCGGGCTCATAGGCATCCTCGAGACCGTCGAGGAACATCGAGTCCATCACCCGGCCATGGCCCATGCGCAGGCCCCCGCGCGCCTTGGGCAGGAGGTAGGGCGCGTTTGTCATCGACTCCATGCCGCCGGCGATCACGATGTCGCGGCTGCCCGCCTTCAGCGCGTCATGGGCGTGGATCACCGCCTGCATGCCGCTCCCGCACATCTTGTTGAGGGTCACGCACGGCGTTGCGTCGGCGAGGCCGGCACCCCGCGCTGCCTGGCGCGCCGGCGCCTGGCCCTGGCCGGCGGGCAGCACGCAGCCCATCAGCACCTCGTCGGCCCCGTCGGCACCGAGCCCCGCATCGGCCGCGGCAGCACGGATCGCCGCTGCCCCGAGGGCAGGCGCCGCGACATCGCGGAAATCCCCCTGGAAGCCCCCCATCGGCGTCCGCCGCGCCGCCACGATCACCACGTCCGTTCCGTGCATTCCTGTGTCTCCATCGTCTCCGTGCCTGGCGCTCGCCGGTCATCTCGTCCGCCGCAGCGCCTCAAGCGGGTGCACCCCTCCGGCATTGGCCTCAAAGCCTTTCACCCGCGGCGACACCAGCGCCCAGCGCAGCGGCTGGATCAGCGGGATCGCCGCCACATCCTCCTGCCACAGCCGTTCGGCAAGCGCGATCCGCGCCATGCGCTCGGCAAGCGTCGGTGCATCCCAGGCCGACATCAGCAGCCGGTCTGCCTCGGGCAGGCACAGGCCGACCGGATTGGCGCCGCAGCGCAGGCCGAGCAGGAACGGCAGCGGCGAGTCGATCCGGCTCTCCGCGCTGGCGAGCGCCACGTCGAAATCGCCCTCGGCGAGCGCCCTCTCATGGCCCCTGCGCGACCGCCGTTCGACCACCACCTCGGCACCGATCGCCGCCCAGCCGGAAACAAGCGCTGCTGCCACCCGCTCCTCCTCGATCGAATTGCCGATCGCGAGGCGAACCCGCAGGCGCCCGGAGTCTCCGAGATCGGCTTCGGCCAGCCGGCGGGAAGCATCGGCGAGCAGGCCCGCTGCCGGAAGCGCAGCCCAGTCGGGACGCGGCGCGCCCGGATAGCCCGAGAGCCCGGGAGGCGTCAGCGCGAGGATGGGCGTGGCAGTGTCGGTCCCGTAGATGGCCCGTCCCACCTGGCTGCGGTCGATCGCCCGTTCCAGCGCCTGGCGAACGCCGAGCTGGTCGAACGGCGGGCGGGTGCGGTTCACGGCAAGGAACAGGATCGCCCGCGCGCGGGTTTGCACCAGCGTCTCGCGCGGCGCGCCGACCCGGGCTTCCGAGAGTCCGGCAAAAAGCGTTCCCAGCACCAGGTCGGTCTCGCCGCGGGCAAACCGGCGCACGGCGTCGGCGGCGCTGCGCACGCTGAGCTCGAGTCGCCCGGTGGCAACCGAGGCGGCGTCGAAGAAGCCCGGGTCGGCGGCCAGTTCCCACTGGCCCGGCGCCGGCGGCCCGGCAGGGGCGTAGGGCCCGGCAGGCGCCGGCGTGGC
Source organism: uncultured Sphingomonadaceae bacterium (assembly GCA_938016505.1). Taxonomy (GTDB): domain Bacteria; phylum Pseudomonadota; class Alphaproteobacteria; order Sphingomonadales; family Sphingomonadaceae; genus Thermaurantiacus. The sequence goes on along the minus strand of CALLWN010000357.1, from coordinate 11,507 downwards.
AGAGCGGCGTCCCCGCCCTGGCCGGGGCCTGATCGCAAGCTCGGGCCGGGCAAGAAGCTCGAGGATTTCCGGTTGCGGGGTCGAGAGCCGCAGCTCGACAACGTCCTCGAGCGGCGCCGAGACGCCCGACACCCCGGTCAGCAGGGCGCGGGTGACGGGGTCGGCCGAGCTTCGCGCGGTCGTGAGCGCCCGGGCCACGTCGGCCGCCGTCAGCTGGCGCTCGCCCGCAGTCCCGATGGTCCGCAGCCGGAACACGATGAAGCTGCCATCGTTGCTCACGCGCCAGCTCCGCGCCAGCCCTGGCACGATCCGCCCGGCCGCGTCAGCCCGGGTGAGGCCGATCCCGGTCGCCCCTGCCACCCGTTCGGCGGCTTCCGCCTCGGAGAGGAGATCGATGACGACGCCCGGTGATCCGGAATCGCCGCCGCCACACGCTGCCATGAAGAGGGCAAGCGCCGCCACTGCAGCCCCCTTGCCGACACGGCGCCCGGCCGCCGGCCGCGGCATCCTGCCCCCGGTGCGGGCGCATGGGCCCGCACGGGCGGGCCAGAGGGTGGCGGGCAGCATCGGAAGCACGTGGCGCGTCACTCGGATCGGGCGGATGCCTTCACCCAGGAAAAGCCCGCTGGCAAGCGGCGGCGCGCCTGCTATCCCGGCGTGCATGACCCGGATCGGACAGGAACTCGGCGAGCTTGTCGGCAACACCCCGCTGGTGCGCCTCAAGGGCCCTTCGGCCCGCACCGGCTGCACCATCCTCGGCAAGTGCGAGTTCATGAACCCTGGCGGCTCGGTGAAAGACCGGGCTGCGCTCTTCATCATCCGCGACGCCGAGGAAAGGGGTGCGCTGAAACCCGGGGGTACCATCGTCGAGGGCACGGCCGGCAACACCGGGATCGGGCTTGCCGTGCTCGGCGCTGCCCGCGGCTACCGCACCCGCATCGTCATGCCCGAGACCCAGAGCCAGGAGAAGAAGGACGCGCTCCGGGCGCTTGGCGCCGAACTGGTGCTGGTGCCGGCCACCAGCTACGCCAACCCCGGCCATTATGTGCACACCTCGCGCCGGCTGGCCGAGGAGACCCCGGGGGCGGTCTGGGCCAACCAGTTCGACAACATCGCCAACCGCCTCGCCCACATCAAGACGACTGCAGCCGAGATCTGGGAGGCAACCGGCGGCAGGGTCCACGGCTTCACCTGCGCGGCCGGAACCGGGGGCACGATTGCCGGCACCGGCATGGGCCTGAAGGCGCTCGACCCCGACATCCGCATCGCACTCACCGACCCTGACGGCGCTGCGCTCTACAGCTGGTTCACCTGCGGCGAACTCGCAGCCGAGGGCAGCAGCGTCGCCGAGGGCATCGGCCAGAGCCGGGTCACCGCCAACCTCGAGGGCGCGCCGATCGACCTTGCCTTCCGGGTCTCCGACCGCGAGGCCATGCCCGTCCTCCACGAACTGATGGCCGAAGACGGCCTCCATCTCGGCCTGTCATCGGCCATCAACGTCGCCGGCGCCGAGAAGCTCGCCCGCACCCTCGGACCGGGACACACCGTCGTCACCATCCTGTGCGACAGCGGAAGCCGTTATCTCTCGACCCTGTGGAACCCGGGCTGGCTGAAGGCGAAGGGCCTGCCGCTGCCGCCCTGGTACCCGGCCTGACCTCCCTCACCGCATTGCCCCCGGAACGCGGACCGGTGGGGTGGCTCGACATCGCATCCGGTAACTGCTAGTTCACGTTTCTATGCATCGCATCCGCGCGGGCGTGACCGGCCTCGGCCTGGTCTTCCTCATCACGCTCATCGGCTCGATTGCCCTGGCGCCATCGGGGCGCGATTCCGCGCGCGACGAACCCGGCGAACCGCTGGCAGAGCTCGGTGTCGCCCCGTCGCCCGGTGACCGGGCCAGCGCGCCCGATGTCCGTCTGCCGCCAGACCTTCCGCCCGTTGCGGGATCCGAACGCGACGCCGAGCGCCCGATCGCCGGGCGGCGCGGCGAGACCGGTCGGCCGGAGCAGGTGGTCATCTGACCTGGCTGCGGCCCCGGCCGCCCGATTGCAGCCGATGGCTTCCCATCCTCGCCGTCTCATCCCCATCGTCATGCTGGCGGGCGTCGCGGCAGCGCTTGCCCTGCTGCTGCGGCCGGGCCCCGACCGGCCAGAGATTGCTCGGGTCGAACTGGCCCAGGGCCGCGACCAGCTTGTCCTCCAGCGTCGGCTCGACACGGGGCAATGGGTCATCGCCTCGGCCGACGATGCGCCCGGCGACGCGGCCCGGATCGAGACCCTGATCGACACCGCGCTTGCCGTCGAGTTCGACGGCCCTGCGGCAGCGCTGCCGGCTGCCGAGCCGCTCGAACTGCGGCTGACCGCGCGCGACGACCGCGTGCTTCGCCATCTCGCCCTCTGGCCCGGGGTCGCGCGCGAGCTGCCCGATGGCGCGCCGTTCGCCTCGCGGCTTGCCCTCCCCAAACTTGCGCCTTCGGCCTGGTCCTCGCTCCGGCCGCCGGTCATCGACCCGGCCGCGATCCTTGCCGCGCGGCTGGTTCGCCCCGAGGGCGCGACCGACCTTGCGCCGGCGGAAGTCGCAACGCTTGCGGCGTCGCTCGCCCGGCTGTCGGCTGACGGCTGGGTCCCGGCCCGCGCGCTCGACTGGACTGTGGCCGACTATGTCCAGGCGACCCGCGCCGACGGTGCCATCATCGAGATCCAGCGCCTCGCCCTCCCCGACGGCCGCCGCTTCGTGCGCCTCACCTCCGATCGCGACCCCGCGCTGCGCGCTTCCCGCTTCTTCGCCTTCGCCCTCGAAGCGCCCGTGGCGGCCGGGCCGGAACCGGCCCGATGACGCTGGCGCATGCGACGCGGAGTTCCCGGACTTGTCCACAGGCGGCAGGAGCTTCGGCGCGGTGGGCCTGCGCCAGCTCGGCCCGGAGAATTCCATTTCCTGACGGGCAGTTGACGAAAAAGGGGGCATTCTGACCATAATTCTCCATTGAAAATCCATGAAAGCCCATGCTATCCCTTTTCCCCAGGGACGGCCGCGCACGATTCCCCCGTCTCCGGACCCCCGCTCCGGTCGTGGGGGCCCGGGCAAGGCCGCCCGGCAGCGGGGACAGGAATGCGGGGCCGTTTTTTCTCGGGCACCTATCTGAACCAGGTCGATGCCAAGCATCGGCTCTCGGTGCCTGCCGCCTTCCGCGAGACCATCGAGGCCCGGTCCGGCAGCAAGACCGTCGTGCTCGCCCCTGCCGAACATGCGCCCTGCCTTGTCGGCTACGACCTCACCTATCTCGAGACCCTGCATGCCCAGGTCGAGCAGCGCTTCGCCGGCGATTTCGGCCCGGGCCGCGGCGCGCTCGCGCGCACCCTCTTCGCCAGCGCCGAAACGATCGGCTACGACGACAATGGCAGGCTCATCCTGCCGCCGATCCTGCGCGAACTCGGCGAGCTCGCCGGCCCGGCGCTCTTCCTCGGCGCTGGCGACTATTTCGAGCTCTGGGCTCCACCCCGCCTGCTCGAGACCGAGGGGGTCGATCCGCGGCTCCTGCGCACCGTGCGCGCCCTCCTCCAGGCCAAGGGGGCCTGAATGGACGCTCGCCGCCACCAGAGCGTTCTCCTCCCCGAAGTGCTCGCAGCGCTCGCGCTGTCGCCGGGCGACCACGCGGTTGATGCGACCTTCGGCGCCGGCGGCTATGCCCGCGCCTTCCTCGCCGCCGGTGCCCGGGTGACCGCCTTCGACCGCGATCCGCGGGTGCGCGCGCTTGCCGATCCGCTCGGCGAAGCCAACCCGGGCCGCTTCACCTTCGTCTGCGCGCCCTTTTCCCGGCTCGACGCCCATCTCGCGCCTGCCTCGGCCGATGCCGTCGCCTTCGACCTCGGCGTGTCCTCGATGCAGCTTGACGATCCGGCCTACGGCATGTCGTTCCGTCATGACGCCCCGCTCGACATGCGCATGGGCGGCGACGGGCCGACTGCGGCCGACCTTGTGAACAGCGCTGCCGAAGCCGAACTGGCAGCCATCATCTTCCGCCTTGGCGAGGAGCCGGCTGCCCGCCGCATCGCCCGCGCGCTGGTGAAGGCGCGGCCGGTCACGACAACCGGCCAGCTCGCGGCCCTGGTCAGGGCCGCGCTCGGCAACCCCAGGGGCCAGCGCCGCGACCCGGCGACCCGCACCTTCCAGGCGCTCCGGATGCAGGTCAATGACGAGCTTGGCGAACTGGCCCGCGGGCTCGGCGCTGCCGAGCGGGTGCTGCGCGCCGGCGGGCGCCTCGCAGTGGTCAGCTTCCACAGTCTCGAGGACCGCATCGTCAAGCGCTTTCTCGCCGATCGCTCGGCACCCGGTCCGGCCGGTTCGCGCCATCTGCCCGAGCGCCCGCGCAACCGCCCGGCGCCCAGTTTCGAGCGCCCGATGCGCCCACGGCGCCCCGGCCCGGTCGAGCTGGCCGCCAACCCGCGCGCGCGCTCGGCGATTTTGCGCGCTGCGCGCCGGTCGGCGGCGCCCGCCTGGCCAGAGGATCTGCCCGAGGATCTGGCGGCATGATGCGGGCGTTGGGCATCGGGGCGGCGCGGTCCGCCAGTTCGGGCCGGGGCGAGCAGGTCGGGCGGGGCAGCCGCATCGGGCGCAGCGGGCGGCGTGCCGGGTCACGGCGCCAGCAGCTGCGTTCGCCTGCGCCCCGCACCGCCGGGCGCCGACGGTCGCTGGGCGCAGTCCTCACCGTGCTCGTGACCCTCGCGGTTGCGATCGGCAGCTACACGGTCTCGGCGCGGGTCTCGGCCGAGCGGCAGGCAGCCGAGGAGCTGGCCTCCGCCAATGCCGCGCTTGCCCGCCAGGTCCACGCGCTCGGCCAGGAGCTGCGCGTGCGCATGCGGCTGCCGCAACTGCAGAGCTGGAACGAGACGACCTTCCGGATGCAGCCTGCGAGCGCACGCCAGCTGCTTGGCGGAACGGCCGAGCTCGCGGTCTACGCCATCGTCCGGCCACAGACCCCGGCGCCGGTCCTCGTGGCTGCAGATGCGCCGCTGCCGACGCCGCTGCCGGCATTGCCCCGCTTGGCGGTCGAGACCGCGCCAACCCCCGCCCCGGCTCCGGCGCCGCTGCAGGCAGCGCCCGCGCCGCCTGCCGCCCGCCCTGCGCCGGGCCTGGTGCTCGCCTCGGTCGGCGCCATCATCGACGCCGCAATTGCCGACACGCCTGAAGAAGGCAGCGGCCTTCCGCCAGCAGAGCTCGCCGGCGCATCGGCTCCGCTCACCCCGATCGAACCCTGATGCGCCGGTCCGACAGGGCAGGAAACGCCACCCCAGCCGCAGCTGAGGTGCGGCTTCCCGGTGCGAGGCAGGCCGCGCTCGGCGTCGCCCGCCAGCGACTCGTCGTCGGCCTGTTTGCGGTCGCCCTCTTCGCATTTGTGCTCGGGCTTCGCCTCGTTGAACTCGCGGTTGCCGCTCCGCCTGCGTCCAGCAGCCGGGCCGCCGCTGCAGCGCCTGCCCGCGCCGACATCGTCGACCGCAACGGCGTGGTGCTGGCCACCACCTACCGGGCCATGGCGCTCGCGGTCCGGCCCCATGACATACTGGGCGACAAGGCCGCGCTCGCCGACGCAATCCACGCCATCCTGCCCAACCGGCCAAGGGACGCCATCCTCGCCGCGCTCACCCACGACGGCCGCTTCACCTTCGTCGCCCGGCGGATCATGCCCGAACAGGCCGAGGCGCTGCGCAGGCTCGGCCAGCCCGGCCTCGTCCTCGAGCGCGAGCCCGAGCGGCTCTACCCCAATGGCGCGCTCGCCGCCCACCTCATCGGCTTCACCGGCATCGACGGCGAAGGCGCGATGGGAATCGAGCGCGCCTTCGACCAGCGGCTGCGCGACCCCCGCCGGAGCGACGAGCCGCTGGTGCTCGCGATCGACGCCCGGGTCCAGCAGGTGCTCGAATCCGAACTGCTCCACCAGAAGACCCGGCAGGGCGCCGAGGCCGCCGCCGGAGTGGTGATGGACGTGAAGACCGGCGAAGTCCTCGCAATCGCCTCGCTCCCCGCCTTCGACGCCAACGCGCCCGGCGGGCTTGCCGGCATGCCCAGCCACATGAACCGCATCACCCTCGGCGTCTACGAGCTTGGCAGCACCTTCAAGCCGGTGACGGTCGCAATGGGGCTCGAGGCCGGCACCATCCGCTCGCTCGCCGAAACCTACCCCACGACCGGCATCCGGATCGGCCGCCACACCATCCGCGATCTCCACCCCAGGGGCCGGCCGCTGACCGTGCCCGAAGTCATCATCCATTCCTCGAACGTCGGCACTGCCCGAATCGCCGAGGCCCTCGGCAAGGACCGCCAGAAGGCCTTTCTCGCGAAACTCGGCTTTCTCGATCGCGTGCCCGCGGAAATCCTCGAGAAGGGCCGCACCCTCTACCCCTCCGATGCCAACTGGGGCTTGTCCTCCGTCCTCACCATCGGCTTCGGCCATGGCATGGCCGTCACGCCGCTCCACCTCGCCAGCGCCTATGCAACGCTCGTCAATGGCGGCATCCACCACCCGCCAACCTTCCTCAAGCGGCCGGCTGGCGCGCCTGTCCCGGGCGAGCGGGTCTTCTCGGAGGAGGTCTCGGCCGCCTCGCGGGCCATGCTGCGCGCTGCCGTCACCGAGGGCACCGGCCGGCGCGCCGACGCCCCGGGCTACCGGGTCGGCGGCAAGACCGGCACTGCCGAGAAGCTCCGGCCCGGCGGCGGCTACGACCGCGGTCGCAACGTCACCACCTTCGCTGGCGCGTTCCCGATGGACGATCCGCGCTATGTCGTTGTGGTGATGCTCGATGACCCGCGCGGCGACCCCGAGGCCGGGGGCGGCCGCACTGCGGGCGCAACGATCGCCCCGGCCTTCCGCAACGTCGTTCTCCGCGTCGCCCCCGTGCTCGGAGTCCGCCCCGACATGCGCCGCGAGCCGGACCTCGGCATGATCGCCGGCCTCTACCAGGAGCGGGGCCGGTGACCCGTGGCGCCATGACCCTTGCCGGAACCCCCCTGGCGCCGCTCGCCGACCGCATCACCGGCTTTGCAATCGACCACCGCAAGGTTGCACCGGGCTGCGTGTTCGGCGCCTTCCGCGGCCGGTCGTTCGACGGCGAGACCGTCATTCCCGCCGCGATCGCCAGTGGCGCGATCGCCATCGTCGCCCGCCCCGAGGCCAGGGTCGGGGGGGCGCTCCACATCGCCGCAGACGATCCCCGCGCTGCCTTCGCAGCACTGGCCGCCGCCTGGTTCCAGCCCTACCCGGCAACCGTCGCTGCCGTCACGGGCACCAACGGCAAGACCTCGACCGTCGAGATCGCCCGCCAGCTCTGGCACCTGCTCGGCGAGCGGGCGGCAAGCATCGGAACGCTGGGGGTCACGACCGCTGACGAACGGGTGCGCGCCGGCCAGTCGGCGCTCACCACGCCCGACATCGTGACCTTTCTCGCAACCGCTGCCGGCCTCGCCCGCGAAGGCATCACCCACCTCGCCTTCGAGGCCTCGTCCCACGGGCTCGACCAGCGCCGCACCGAGGGGCTCCCGGTTTCGGCTGCCGCCTTCACCAACCTGTCGCGCGACCATCTCGACTATCACGGCAGCATGGAGTCCTACCTTGCTGCCAAGCTCCGCCTGTTCACCGAGCTTCTCTCCCCCGGCGCCCCCGCCATCATCTTCGAAGACAGCGCCGCCGAGGGTGCGGCCTGGACCCGCCATGTGATCGAGGCAGCCACCGCGCGCGGCCTCGCCGTCGCCACCGTCGGGCCCGATGGCAGCTTCCTCCGCCTCGTCCAGCGCACGCCCACCAGGCTCGGCCAGCGGCTCATGGTCGACCATGCCGGCACCCGCCATGAGCTGATGCTCCCGCTCATCAGCGGCTACCAGGCTGCCAATGCGCTCGTCGCCGCCGGGCTCGTCATCGCGCTCGGTCACCCGGCGGCGCGCGTCTTCGCAGCGCTCGCCCGGATCACCCCGATCCGCGGCAGGCTCGAGCGCGCGACCGTAACGGCAACTGGTGCGCCGGTCTATGTGGACTATGCCCACACCCCCGATGCCCTCGCCGCAGCGATTGCCGCACTGCGCCCGCACACGGCCAACCGGCTCATCCTCGTGTTCGGCTGCGGCGGCGACCGCGATCGCGGCAAGCGCCCGCTGATGGGCCAGATCGCCGCCGAAGCCGCCGACCTGGTGCTCGTCACCGACGACAATCCGCGCCGCGAGGACCCGGCCGCGATCCGCGCTGCAATTCTCGCCGCGAGCCCGGGGGCGAGCGAGGTTCCGGGCCGGCGCGAGGCCATCGCCCGTGCCATCGCGACAGCGCGCGAGGGCGACGTGGTGCTCATCGCCGGCAAGGGCCATGAGCAGGGCCAGATCATCGGCGATGCCGTCCACCCCTTCGATGACGCGACCGTCGCTCGCGAGGAGGCCGGCGCATGAGCCCGCTGTGGACCGGCGCCGAGGTCGCGGCCGCGACCACAGGCCAGCTTGCCGGCGATTTCGCGGCCTCGGGCGTGACCTTCGACAGCCGCGAGCTTCTCGCCGGCGACCTCTTCGTCGCGCTGCGCGGCACCGCGACCGACGGCCACCGCTTCATCGCCGACGCGCTCGCCCGCGGCGCCGCCGGCGTCGTCGCCGAGCAGCCGGCCGAAGGCCCGCATGTCGAGGTCGCGGACAGCCTGCGCGCCCTCGAGGCGCTCGGCGCGGCAGCCCGCGCCCGCACGGGCGCCACCATCCTCGGCGTGACCGGGTCGGTCGGCAAGACAGGGGTGAAGGAGGCGCTGCGCCGCGCCTTCCAGCGCATCGCGCCCGATGCCACCCACTGGTCGGTCAGGAGCTACAACAACCACACCGGGGTCCCGCTCTCGCTCGCCCGGATGCCAGCCTCGACCCGGTTCGCCGTGTTCGAGATGGGCATGAACCACTCCGGCGAGATCCGCGCCCTCGCAGCCATGGTGCGCCCCCATGTCGCCGTCATCACCTGGGTGGCGCCGGTCCACATCGCGAACTTTGCCGACGAGACCGGAATCGCCGAGGCCAAGGCCGAGATCTTCGAAGGCCTCGAGCCCGGCGGCACCGCCATCCTCCCCGCCGACAACCCCCATGCCGGGCTTCTGCGGGCCCGCGCTGCACCCCATGCCGGCCGGACCATCGGCTTCGGAACCGGGCCCGGGGCCGATGTCCGCCTCGTCTCGGCCGCGCCGGACCATGAGGGCACCGATATCGTCGCCGACGTGATGGGCGATCGCCTCGCCTTCCGGGTCGGGATGCCGGGCCGCCACTGGGTCTCGAACGCGCTTGCCGTCCTTGCAGCCGTCGCCGCGGCCGGCGGCGATCTCGCCGAGGCCGGGCTGGCGCTCGCCGGGCTTTCCGGCCTCGACGGCCGGGGCGCGCGCGTCACCCTGCGCCTGCCGGGCGGCGACGCAATCCTCCTCGACGAGAGCTACAACGCCAACCCCGCCTCGATGGCGGCAGCGCTCGCCGTCCTTGCCGAAACGCCCGCCCGGCGCCGGATCGCCATCCTCGGCGCCATGAAGGAGCTGGGGCGCGATGCGCCGGCCATGCACGCCGGCCTCGCCGGCCCGATCGCCGCCGCAGGCATTTCCGAACTGGCACTGGTGGGCCCCGAGATGCAGGCCCTGAAGGTTGACGGTGCGACCCACCTTCCCGACTGGGAACAGGCGCTCGCCTGGGCCCGGGCGATGCTCCGGCCGGGCGATGTCCTCCTGGTCAAGGGGTCGAACAGCGTGCGCCTCGGCCGGCTGGTCGAGGCGCTGGCGGCGGAGGCCGCGCCATGATCTACCATCTGTTCGAGTGGCTCGGCTTTCCCGGCCCCACGAATGTGGTGCGCTACCTCACCTTTCGTGCCGGGGCCTCGACCGTCACTGCCCTTCTGCTCGCGCTCGCGATCGGTCGCCCGATGATCGCCTGGCTGCGCGCCCGCCAGGGCAAGGGCCAGCCGATCCGTGCCGATGGGCCCGAACGCCACCTCCTCACCAAGAAGGGGACGCCCACCATGGGCGGCATCCTCATCCTCCTGTGCCTCACAGTCTCGACGCTCCTGTGGATGGAGTGGGACCTGCCCTTCGTCTGGTCGGTCCTGTTCGTGACGCTTGGCTTCGGCACGATCGGCTTCCTCGACGACTATGCCAAGGTCACCCGCAACAGCTCGGCGGGCATCTCCGGGCGCACGCGCCTCCTGCTCGAGTTCCTGATCGCCGGTGCCGCGGTCTGGTTCATCTCGCGCCAGACTGGCACGGTGCTCTATTTCCCGTTCCTCAAGGATGCCGGCCTCGACCTCGGTCCCCTCTACATCGCCTTCGGCGCGCTGGTGATCGTCGGCGCAGCCAACGCCGTCAACCTGACCGACGGGCTCGACGGGCTTGCGATCATGCCGGTCATCGTCGCCGCCGCCACCTTCGGGGTCATTGCCTATCTCGTCGGCAACTTCGTCTTCGCCGAATATCTCGGCGTGCACTTCGTCCGCGGCTCTGGTGAACTCATCGTCCTCGTCGGGGCGATCGTCGGCGCCGGGCTCGGCTTCCTCTGGTTCAACGCGCCACCTGCTGCAGTCTTCATGGGCGACACCGGCAGCCTCGCCATCGGCGGCGCGATCGGCGGGCTCGCCGTCGTCACCAACCACGAGCTCGTCCTCCTCGTCGTCGGCGGCCTGTTCGTCGTCGAGGCGGTCTCGGTCATCGTCCAGGTCGCAAGCTTCCGGATGACCGGCAAGCGGGTCTTCCTCATGGCCCCCATCCACCACCATTTCGAGAAGAAGGGCGGGTCGGAACCCACCATCGTCATCCGCTTCTGGATCATCGCCATCGTGCTGGCGCTCGCCGGCCTTGCAACGCTGAAGCTGAGATGAGCGCCCCCGGTTCGCCAGCCCCCGGTTCGCCGGCCCCCGGTTCGCCGGCCCCCGACTCTCCGGCCCCCGCCATCTCCGCCCCCGCGCTCGCCGGCCGGCGCTACGCCGTGTTCGGCCTCGCCCGCTCGGGCCTCGCGACGCTCGGCTTCCTCGCCCGCTCGGGCGCGCAGGCGACCGCCTGGGACGACAGCGCCGAGGCGCGCGCTGCCGCCCGCGCTGCCTTCCCGGACCTTCCCCTCGAAGACCCGATGACAGCCCCGCTCGCCGGCCTCGCCGGCCTCATCGTGTCGCCGGGCGTCCCCCTCAACCGCCACCCGCTCATCGCCCGGGCGCGCGCCGCCGGCCTTCCCGTCCTCGGCGACATGGAGCTGTTCGAGGCAGCGCGCGCCACCTTCCCGCCGCACCGGCTCGTGGGCATCACCGGCACCAACGGCAAGTCGACCACCACCGCGCTCCTCCACCACCTCGTCGCAGAGGCCGGGCTTCCGGCCCATCTCGGCGGCAACATCGGCGCGCCAATCCTCGATGCGGCCCCCCTTCCCGAAGGCGGCGTCTTCGTCCTCGAGCTCTCGAGCTTCCAGATCGATCTCGCCATGAGCCTCGCCTGCGACATCGCCATCCTCACCAACATCACCCCCGACCATCTCGACCGCTA
>CALLWN010000356.1 GCA_938016505.1 uncultured Sphingomonadaceae bacterium | reverse complement strand
CGCGCTTCTGGTCGGGCCTCCGGGGACCGGCAAGACCCTGCTTGCGCGCGCCATTGCCGGCGAGGCCAATGTGCCCTTCTTCACCATCTCGGGCTCGGACTTTGTCGAGATGTTCGTGGGCGTGGGCGCGAGCCGGGTGCGCGACATGTTCGAGCAGGCCAAGAAGAATGCGCCCTGCATCATCTTCATCGACGAGATCGATGCGGTTGGCCGGCACCGGGGTGCGGGCCTTGGCGGCGGCAATGACGAGCGCGAGCAGACGCTGAACCAGCTTCTGGTCGAGATGGACGGGTTCGAGGCCAATGAGGGCATCATCATCGTGGCGGCGACCAACCGGCCCGACGTGCTCGACCCGGCGCTGCTGCGGCCCGGCCGGTTCGACCGGCAGATCGTGGTGGGCCGGCCCGACATCGAGGGCCGCGAGAAGATCCTCCAGGTCCACATGCGGAAGGTTCCGCTGGCGCCCGACGTGAATGCGCGCGTGATCGCCCGCGGCACGCCCGGCTTCTCGGGCGCGGACCTTGCCAACCTTGTCAACGAGGCGGCGCTCCTTGCCGCGCGGCGGGGCAAGCGGCTGGTCTCCATGGCCGAGTTCGAGGACGCCAAGGACAAGGTGATGATGGGCGTCGAGCGCAAGCCGATGGTGATGACCGAGGAGGAGAAGAAGCTGACCGCCTATCACGAGGCGGGCCACGCGATCGTCTCGCTCCACGAGCCGGCCTCCGACCCCATTCACAAGGCGACGATCATTCCGCGCGGACGGGCGCTCGGCATGGTGATGCGGCTCCCCGAGCGAGACAGCTATTCCTTCGCGCGGGACAAGATGTACGCGAACCTTTCGGTCGCGATGGGCGGCCGGGTCGCCGAGGAGCTGATCTTCGGCGAGGACAAGGTGACGAGCGGTGCCTCGGGCGACATCCAGATGGCGACCGACCTTGCCCGCGCCATGGTCACGCAATGGGGCATGTCGGACAAGCTCGGGCCGCTCAAGTACAGCGACAATCAGGAGGAGGTGTTCCTCGGCCACTCGGTGACGCGGCAGCAGAATGTCTCGGAGAAGACGGCGGAGCTGATTGACAGCGAGATCAAGCGGCTTGTGACCGAGGGCTACGAGAGGGCGCGGAAGATCCTGACCGAGAATATCGACCAGCTGCACGCGCTGGCGAACGCGCTGCTCGAGTGGGAGACGCTGACCGGCGAGGAGATCAAGAAGGTGATCGCCGGTGAGCCGGTCGAGCGGTTCGACCCGGCGAAGGCGAAGCCGGCGGTCGTGTCTGGCGGTGTGGCCGGGATCCCGCGCGCCGGCAAGCGGCCCCCTGCCGGATTCGGCGGCGACGCCGAGCCGCGCCCGGCGGCCTGACCGGCGACCGCTGGCCCGTTGCGGGGTTGCCGGGAGCGGGCTGCGGCCGCTAGGGCGGGGAGGCCCCTTGTCCTGGAGAACCCGCTGTGACGGTGCATGTCCGAATCTCGCTGCCCGATGGGTCGATGCGCGAGATGCCGCGCGGAGCGACCGCCGGCGATGTGGCCCGGGCGATCGGGCCGGGCCTTGCGAAGGCGGCGCTGGCGGCGCGGGTGGATGGCGACCTGTTCGATCTCGAGCGGCCGATCGAGCGCGATGTCGCCCTCGAGCTGGTGACGGCGAAGGACGAGGCGGCCGCGCTGGAGCTGGTGCGCCACGACTATGCCCATGTGCTTGCCGAAGCGGTGCAGCGGCTGTTCCCGGGCACCCAGATCACCTTCGGGCCGGCGACCGACGACGGCTTCTACTATGATTTCGCCCCGCCGCCGGAGCGGGGGCCGTTCACCGAGGCCGATCTCCCCGCGATCGAGGAGGAAATGCGGGCGATCATCGCGGCCGACAAGCCGCTCCGGCGCGAGGTGTGGGACCGGGATGCGCTGATCGCGAAATGGCGGGCGGAGGGCGAGACGTTCAAGGCCGAATGGGCGGCGACGCTTCCCGAGGGCGAGGAGATTTCGGTCTACTGGTCGGGTGACGACTGGATGGACATGTGCCGGGGGCCGCACCTGCCCTCGACCGGGCGGCTGGATCCGCGGGCGTTCAGGCTGACGCGGGTCTCCGGGGCCTATTGGCGCGGCGACCCGAACAACCCGCAGCTCAGCCGGATCTACGGCACCGGCTGGCTGAACGCGAAGCAGCTCGAGGCGCATCTCCACCGGCTCGAGGAAGCGGCGAAGCGCGATCACCGGAAGCTCGGGCGCGAGATGGACCTGTTCCACTTCCAGGAGGAGGCGCCCGGCGCGGTCTTCTGGCATCCGCGCGGCTGGGCGCTGTTCCTCGAGCTGATCGGCTTCATGCGCCGGCGCCAGCGCGCGGCCCGCTATGTCGAGGTGAACACGCCTGACGTGATGGACCGCGGACTGTGGGAGGTTTCGGGCCACTGGCACAATTACAGGGAGCACATGTTCTCGACCGAGACCGAGGACGGCCGGGTCTATGCGCTGAAGCCGATGAACTGCCCGGGCGGGGTCTCGATGTTCGCCCATGGCCTCAAGAGCTATCGCGACCTGCCGCTCAGGATGGCGGAGTTCGGCAAGGTGCACCGCTACGAGCCATCCGGCGCGCTGCACGGGCTGATGCGGGTGCGCCACTTCACCCAGGATGACGCCCATGTCTTCTGCACGCCCGGCCAGATGGCCGGGGAGTGCCGCGAGGTCATCGGGCTGGTGCTCGACATCTATCGCCAGTTCGGGTTCGACGATGTGGCGATCAAGCTCTCGACCCGCCCGGACAGCCGGATCGGCGACGACGCGACGTGGGACCGGCTCGAGGGCGCGCTGGTCGAGGCGCTGGAGGGGCTCGGTCTTGCCTATGCGCTGAACCCCGGCGAGGGGGCCTTCTACGGCCCCAAGCTCGAGTTCGTGCTGCGCGACGCGATCGGGCGGGACTGGCAGTGCGGCACGCTCCAGGTCGACATGAACCTGCCCGAGCGGTTCGACATCGGCTATGTGGGCGAGGATGGGGCAAGGCACCGGCCGGTGATGCTGCACCGGGCGATCCTCGGCTCGTTCGAGCGGTTCATCGGGATCCTGCTCGAGCACCACGCCGGCCGGCTGCCGCTGTGGCTGGCGCCGGTGCAGGCGGTGGTTGCGACCATCGTCTCGGATGCCGATGGCTGGGCTGGCGAAGTGGCGGCCCGGCTGGCGGCCGCCGGGCTGCGGGTCGAGACCGACCTCCGGAACGAGAAGATCAACCTGAAGGTGCGCGAGCACAGCCTCATGAAGGTGCCGGTGATGCTTGTCGTCGGCCGGCGCGAGGCGGAGGAGGGGACGGTGGCCGTGCGCCGGCTGGGCGCCGAGAGGCAGGAACTGCTGTCGATCGACGCAGCCGTTGCGATGCTTCGGGCCGAGGCGCTTCCGCCCGATCTTGGGGGAGCGTGACCATGGCCGAGCTGCGCCCGCTCTCCGAAGCCTTTGTCGCGGCCCCCCAGATCCGGCCCGACGAGGTGCCGGCGCTTGCCGCGGCGGGCATTGGCCATATCGTCAACAACCGGCCCGACAGCGAGGTGCCGCCCGAGCTGCAGGGCGCAGCGGTGGCGGCGGCCGCGGCGGCGGCCGGTATCGGCTACACGGCCATTCCCGTGGACCATGTGGGGCTGTCGGCCGGGCAGGTGGAGGCGCTGCGGGCCGTGCTCTCGGGCGCGAGGGGCAGGGTGCTGGGCTATTGCCGATCGGGCACGCGCTCGACGCATCTGTGGGCGCTGGCCGAGGCTGCCGGCGGGGCCGACCCGGAGGCGATCGTCGCGGCGGCGGCGGGCGCCGGCTATGATGTCTCGGCGCTCGTTCCGCTGATGCGGCAGCTGGCGCCCGGCCGCTGACGGCGGCCGACGGGCGACGGCCTGCGTGGCGGGCGGCGGACCGCGGGGAGGGTCGGAGGTGAACGCGGAGTTCGAGCAGCTGGTGGCGCAGGCACCCTATGGCGTGGCCGAGGCGCTGTCGCCGCAGGTGCGCCGGGTGCTGGCGAAGAACCCCTCGCCCTTCACCTTCACGGGGACCGGCACCTACATCGTCGGCGCCGGCAACGTGGCGGTCATCGATCCCGGCCCGGCCGATGCTGCGCACATCGCCGCCATCCTGGAGGCGACCCGGGGCGAGACCGTCGCGGCCATTCTCGTGACCCACACCCACATGGATCATTCGCCGGGCGCAGTGCCGCTCAAGGCGGCGTGCGGCGCGCCGGTGATGGGGTGCGCGCCGCTGGTGCTCTCGGACGAGGGCCCGCGCGCCGACGCCGGGTTCGATCCCGGCTATGCCCCCGACCGGGTGCTCGCCGACGGCGAGGCGGTGACGGGGCCGGGCTGGACGCTGCGCGCCGTTGCGACTCCGGGGCACACGTCCAATCACCTGTGCTTCGCGCTGGAGGAAGAGGGGGCGCTCTTCACCGGCGACCATGTGATGGGCTGGTCGACGACGGTGGTGGCGCCGCCCGATGGCGACATGGCGGCCTACATGGCCTCGCTTGCGAAGCTTCTGGGGCGCGACGACCGCCGCTACTACCCGACCCACGGCGCGCCGGTCGACGAGCCGCAGCGCTGGACCCGCCACCTGATCGCCCACCGCCGCCAGCGCGAGGCGCAGATCCTCGGCCTGCTCGGCGACGGTCCGCGGACCATCCCGGCGATGGTCGAGCTGATGTATGCCGCAGTCGACCGGCGGCTGTGGGGTGCGGCAGGGCGCTCGGTGCTGGCGCACCTGATCGACCTCGAGGCGCGGGGGCTGGTGGCGCGCGGCGGGGGCGAGGACTGGCGCCTGTCGTGAGGGGGGCGGCGGGCTTCGTCTTGGGGCTGGTGGTGGCGGCGCTTCTCGGGGCGGCACTTTTCCTCGGCGCGCCGGCGCTGCGCGAGCGGCTGGTGCCGGGGGCGGCGGTCAAGGGCGAGACGGTGGTGGCCACGACGCTCGAGGCGGTCAGGCGCGAGCAGAAGCTCCTGGTGTTCGCGGCATGGGTGACGGCCGATGTGACCTCGACGGTGCAGAAGACCTTCCTCGACGTGGCGGTGCCGGGCACCGGTGTCACCAAGACCCTCATCGTGCCGGGCGAGGTGCGCTATGCGATCGACCTCTCGGCTCTGACCGAGGCCGATCTCCTCTGGAACGCGGACCGCAGGACGCTCTCGGTCAGGCTGCCGCCGGTGGTGCCGCTCGATCCGGTTCTGCGCCTCGACCGGATGCGCGGCTACACCGACCGCGGGCCGCTCGCTGCCGTGACCGATGTCGAGGCGGTGGCGGACGAGATGAACCGCGGGGCGATCGCCCGCGAACTGATGGCCCAGGCGCGGACGCCCGAGCTGATGCGGCTTGCCGAGGCGGCCGCGGCCGAGGCGCTCCGCAACAGCTTTCTCCTGCCCCTGCGCGCGGCGGGGCTTCAGGGGGCGAGCGTCGAGGTGGTGCGGCCGGCAGCGGCTTCGGACTAGGCCTGTCATGCAGCTGCAGCATCCGTTGCCCATCGGCTCCGGCATGGCATCTTCATCGTCCCTGACCGAGCTGTTCGCGACCCCGCTGCTGGTGGCCGACGTGCCGGGGGCTGCTGCCCTCAATGCGGCGCTGCTGCCGCGGATGCTGGCGCGGCGGGAGGCCGACCCGGCCGGCATCGGCCACAGCAACCAGGGCGGCTGGCATTCCGACACGCGGATGCTGGAGTGGGGTGGCGACGAGGCGCGGGAGCTGGCGCGCTGGCTTGGCGACCTTGCCGCGCGGCACACCCGCGACCTCGGCCGGCCGGAGCGGCCGCGCTTCCGCTGGGGGGCGCGGATGTGGGCGAATGTGCTGACCCCGGGCGCAGCGAACGCCGCCCATGCCCACCCGGGGGCCTGTTGGTCGGCGGTCCATCATGTCGATGATGGCGGCGTGGCGGACGACCCCTCGCTCGGCGGCGAGCTCTGTCTCATCGACCCGCGCTACCCGCTGGTGCAGCAGGCCGCGCCCGATGTGGCGATGCTGATGGCGGATGGCGCGCCGATGCGCGGCGACCATCTTGTCCGGCCGCGGCCGGGTCTGCTGGTCGCCTTCCCGTCGTGGCTGATGCACGCGGTGAGGCCCTGCCGGGGCCGGGGGCTGCGCGTTGCGGTTGCGATCAACCTCAGCATCGTGCCGACCGGCTGACGCCGGGCGGGCCCGGGCTCAGGCGCGCTCGAGCAGGCTTTGCCCCGAGGGCACGCGGAAGGTGGCGGCGGTGGAGAGCCGGCCGCCGGGGCTGCGCACCGTGTCGACCACCTTCATCTCGGCGGTCCAGGCGTCTGGCGTGATGGTCATGACCGAATAGCCGCGCTCGTCGCGGATGTAGGCGAGGCCGGGGTTGCGGGCGAGGATCTCCTGGTGTTCGGCGCGCACGCCGGGGCCGTCGGAGCCCGAGGAGATGGAGGTGGTGACGAACTCGATCGCCTGCGCCGGGCTTTCGGGCCGGGCGTCGGAGCGGCGGACCTCGCCGGCCCAGTGCTGGTGCTCGTCGCCGGTGAGGACGACGAGGTTGGGCACGCGGGCGAGGCGGCCGAGGAGGCGGTCGCGCGGGACGAGATAGCCCGCCCAGCTGTCGGGGTTGATGCCGCGCGGCTCGGGCGGGCGGCCGCGCTCGAGGTTCATCATCATGACCTGCTGGAGGAGCGCGCTCCAGCGGGTTTCGCCGAGGCCGCTGACGAGCCAGTCCTCCTGGGCGCGGCCGATGACCTCGGCCCTGGGGTCACGGATTTCGGGGCAGAGGCTGCCGAAGCGGTCGCCGCAGGGCTGGTCGGTGCGGAAGGCGCGGGTGTTGAGGAGGCGGGCGTCGAGCAGGCGGCCGAAGCGGAAGCGCCGCCACGGGCCCGACATGCCGTTGCGCGGGAAGGCTTCGGTGCGGACCGGCATGAACTCGTACCAGGCCTGCATGGCGGCGGCGCGGCGCAACAGGAAATGGTCGGTGGGGACGTCGCCCGGGGCGATGTCGGAGACCCAGTTGTTGACGACCTCATGATCGTCGTAGCTCGAAAGGAAGGCGGTCGAGCGGTGGGCTTCCTGCAGGTCGAGGTCGAGCCGGACCTCGGTGTAGCGGCGGCGGTAATCGTCGAGCGAGAAGAGTTCCGGGCCGGCGTGGCGGCGGACGGTGGGGACCATCTGGCCGAGGCCCCAGGAGAAGATGGCCGCGCGCGGGCCGGATTCGTAGATATAGTCGCCATAGTGGAAGATGGCGTGGCAGTCCTCGGCGGCGAGGTGGCGGTAGGCGGTGTAGAGGCCGGACTGATAATCCTGGCAGCCGGCGACACCGAGCCGGACCGAGGCGACCTCGGTGCCGGGGGCGGGGAGGGTGCGGGCGCGGCCTGCAACCGAGCGCTCGCCGCCGGCGATGAAGCGGTAGTGGTAGACCCGGTCCGGGCGGAGCGTGGTGAGGGTCACATGGACCGAGTGGCCGAGCTCGGGGCGGGCGATGGTCTCGCCCTCGGCGACGAGCTGCGCGAAGTCGGGGCTTTCGGAGACCTCGTAGCGGACTTCGGCCGGGCGGCCGCCGAGGCCGCGGTCGGGGTCTCCCGGGCGGGGGGCGAGCCGGGTCCAGATGACGAAGCCCTGATGGTCGGGATCACCTGCGGCGACTCCGAGCTGGAACGGATAATCGACGAAGGAGACGGGCGCGGCGAGGCGGGCGAGCGCGGGCGCGGCGAGGCTTGCCCCGGCGGCGGCGAGGAGGGTGCGGCGGTCGAGCATGGAAAGCCGCTTGCCCGTCTTGCGTGACAGGCTCAAGACGGCGGCGATGCTGACGGCGAGCGAAGTGCCCTCCCCCTGCCGCAATCTGTGCCGCCTGCGGCGCGGGCGGTGCAGCGGCTGCGGGCGCACCCCCGACGAGATTGCGCGCTGGCCGACGGCGACGGATGCCGAGCGGCGGGCGATCGTGGCGGCGGCGGCGGCGCGGCTTTCGCGCGGGGGCGCGCGGCGCTAGACCCTCGCCATGGACCCGAGGCCCCTGGTCAGGCTTGCGCCCTCCATCCTCTCGGCCGATTTCGCGCGGCTGGGCGAGGAGGTGGCCGCGATCGACGCGGCGGGCGCCGACTGGATCCATGTCGACGTGATGGACAATCATTTCGTGCCCAACCTGACGGTCGGGCCGATGGTGGTGAAGTCGCTGCGGCCCTGGTCTTCGAAGCCGTTCGACGTGCATCTGATGGTGAGCCCGGCGGATGCGCTGGTCGAGGCGTTTGCCGAGGCAGGCGCAGACATCCTCTCGGTGCATCCGGAAGCCGGACCGCACCTCCACCGGACACTGGCGCGGATCAGGGCGCTGGGCCGGAAGGCAGGGGTGGTGCTCAACCCGGCAACGCCGCTCTCGGCGGTCGAGCCGGTGCTCCACATGGTCGACCTGGTGCTGGTGATGTCGGTCAACCCGGGCTTCGGCGGCCAGGCGTTCATCGAGGGCGCACTGCCGCGGATTGCAGCGCTCAGGCGGATGATCGACCTTTGCGGCCGGGAGATCGCGCTCGAGGTGGATGGCGGGATCACGCCCGAGACGGCGCCGGCGGTGATTGCCGCGGGTGCCTCCGTTCTGGTGGCCGGGACTGCGGCGTTCCGGGGCGGCCCGGGCTGCTATGCCGCGAACCTCGCGGCGCTGCGCGGCTGATGGCGGACGGCGAGGCCGAAGGAGAGGGCGGCGCGGAGCGGCGGCTCCACCGCCGAACCGGGGACGACCGTGGCCCCTCGCTTGCCGAGCGGATCGGCGACCGGCTGGCCGAGGCCGGGTTCAGGAGCCCGTTCCACCGCATGCGTCTCAAGGGCCGGTTCCCGCTGAAGCTGCTCGGCGTGCCCGAGGACCCGGTGCCGGGCGATGCCGACCGCGGGGCGCGGCTGATGGCCGGGCGGCTGTTCCACGGCGGCTATGGCGTGCCGCTGGCGACCGGCCCGCTTGATCCGCGCGACGCGCCGCCGGCGTGGACGCGCTGGGTGCATGGCTGGGGCTGGCTCCGGGATGCGGCAGCCCGCCCCCCGGCCAATGCCGCCGAGGCGCAGCGGATCGAGCTTCTCGCCCGGCGCTGGCTCGAGCGCTTCCCCGACTATGATCATGAGGCGTGGGCGCCCGACCTGACCGGGCGGCGGGTGCTGATGGCGATCGCCCATGTGCCGCTGCTGATCCCGCGCCACGACCATGTCCACCGTTCGGCGGTGCTGAACGCGATCGCGCGGTGGACCCGTCACCTCGACCAGGCGGTGCGCCGGCTGCCCGAGGGTCCGGCCCGGCTCGACGCGGTGGCGGGGCTTCTTGGCGGCGCGCTTCTCATTCCGGGCCAGGACGAGCGACAGGCCCGGGCCGAGGCGCTTCTGGCCGACGCCTGTGACGCGCTTCTCGCCAGAGGCCATGCGCCGCCACTGGAACTGGCTGCGCTCGGTGACACGCTGCTCCTGCTGGCAGCCTGCTATGCTGCCCGTGGGGCGCGGGTTGGCGAAGCGGTTGCGGGCGGGCTTGCCCGGGTTCGGGCCCGGCTCGGCGGCCTTGCCATGGGGGATGGCCTTCCCGCCCCCTGGCATGGCGGCCAGCCCGCGCCGGCCCAGATGGTGCGGCTTGGCGTTGGGCGCGGCGCTGGGGCTGCTGCCGGGCTGGCGGACACCGGGGGGTTCGTGCGGCTGGAGGCCGGGGCGTGCGTGGTGGTGATGGA
>CALLWN010000355.1 GCA_938016505.1 uncultured Sphingomonadaceae bacterium | reverse complement strand
CCGACGCCGAGCAGGAACGGGAGGCCGGGAATTCGCGCGCGCGAGCTGCCGTGGCGAACCGGGCCCGGGTCTGCGCAAGTTCCGGATCCCTACCGGGTCTGGCTTGCCGAGATCATGCTGCAGCAGACGACGGTGGAAGCTGCCAAAGAGCCGTTTCTTCGTTTTGTCGGTCGATGGCCGTCGGTCGAGGCACTCGCGTCTGCTGCAACCGATGAGGTGATGGCTGCCTGGTCGGGGCTGGGCTATTATGCGCGAGCCCGCAACCTTGTCGCCTGCGCGCGCGCCGTGACGGCCGCAGGTGGGCGCTTCCCCCAAACCGTTGAAGAGTTGCGGGCGCTTCCCGGGATCGGACCCTACACGGCAGCAGCAATCGCCGCCATTGCGTTCGGCGCTGTGACCGTGCCGGTCGACGCCAATCTTGCCCGCGTCGGCGCACGGGTGTTCGGGATCGGGTCAAGCGGACCTAGGCTGCACCGTGACGTGGGCCGGGCGCTCGAGGCCTACGTTCCTGCCGACCGACCGGGCGACTTCGCCCAGGCGCTGATGGACCTCGGGGCCACGATTTGCCGCCCGAACGCGCCCGCTTGCGACCAATGCCCGTTGGCCGAGGGGTGCGTTGCAAGGCTGACGAGCAGGACCGGCGAACTCCCGGTTCGTCTGCCCCGAAGGCTGCGTCCGAAGCGGTTCGGTACGGTGTGGTGGGTTGAGGCGCGAGGCCATGTCGCACTGGTCCGAAGGCCGCCGCGCGGCCTCCTCGGCGGCATGCTTGGCCTGCCGGGAACGCCGTGGATGAGCGAGGCAGTCACCGCCCTGCCCTTTCCGGGCGCGTGGACATGGGCGCAGCAGCCCGTGGTTCATGGCTTTACCCACTTCGACCTGCAGCTCGAGGTGGCAGCGATCCGGATCGACACCGAACCGCAGTTCGGGGCTGGCATGCTGTGGGTGGAGCGCGACCGGATCGAAGGGCTGCCGACAGTGTTCGCCAAGGCCGCTGCGGTCGGACAGGGTCTGGCTGGAAACCGAAGGGGACAATGATGGTGATCAGGACGGCCCTGGGGTTCACGGGCGGCCGGCTCGACCGGGCGGATCATCTGCGACGGGACGAGGCGGCAATGCGCATGGCACGCCTGCATCCGGCGGCCCGCTTCCTCGTGCTCGATCAGCTGAAGCCGCTGCTGGCCCCCGACGGAGACGCGTTGCTCTGGGTCCGCCGAAGCGATGCACCGGACGGCACGACCGTTTTTCTTGGGCTTGACGATGCCGGCGCGCCCCATTTCGCAGTCGATGGCCCGGCGCACGGCCTCGAGGGTGTGGCAACCGACGCCCGCGCCGCAGGCGCGCGGCTTCCCGGCGCGGAGGCGGCCATCGTTGCCCAGGCGCGCTCGCTGCTTGACTGGCACCGGCGGCATCGGTTCTGCGCCAATTGCGGTGCGCCGACTTCGATGGCGAAGGCTGGCTGGTCGCGAAGTTGTGGCGCCTGCGGTGCCGAGCATTTCCCCCGGGTCGACCCGGTGGTCATCATGCTCGCGGAGCGCGATGGCATGGTCCTCGTCGGCCGGCAGAAGGGGTTTCCGCCAGGCTTCTACTCGGCGCTCGCCGGGTTCGTCGAAGCCGGCGAATCGCTCGAGGAAGCGGTCGCCCGGGAGTTGTGGGAAGAGGCCGGCATTCGGGTAGGCGGTGTGCGCTATGTCGCCAGCCAGCCGTGGCCCTTCCCTTCAAGCCTGATGCTGGGCGCCGTCGCACACGCGGACGGTTTCGCGCTTCGGCTGGACGAGACCGAGATCGAGGCGGCGCGCTGGGCTGACCGCGACGAAGTGGCGGCCGTGCTCAGGGGTGCCGGGCCCTGGTCTGCTCCGCCACCACTCGCGATTGCACATACCCTGCTTCGCTGCTTTGTGGACGGGTGAGGCTGTCGAAACCGTCGAGGTCGAATTCGACATCCTCTGCGGTGGGCCCGTCAACTGCAATCAACGGTTCGGACTTGGCAAGATGGCGCATCGCATCCTCCTCGGACATCGGCCGGCCGAAGTAGAACCCCTGAACCTGGGCGCATCCGAGCCGGCGCATGGCCTCGAACTCGGCGCGCGTCTCGGTGCCCTCCGCAGTCGTTTCCATCCCGAGCCGGTCGGCAAGCGCGATGATCGCCTGGATGATGGCAGTTGATTCATTGCCTTCCTCGACCGAGGCGCGCACGAAGCTCTGGTCGATCTTGATGCGGTTGAACTCCACCTTCTGCAGGTATCCGAGGGAGGAATAGCCCGTGCCGAAGTCATCGAGCGCGAACCCGACCCCCATTTCACGCAACCGGGCGAGCGTGCGAACGGTGGTCTCGCGCTGGTCGAGAAACACGCTCTCGGTGAGCTCGAGCTCGAGCCGATGCGGCTCGACACCGTGCCTTCTGAGCGCGTCGGAAATGTCCTCGACCAGCGTCGGCTGGTCGAACTGGAGCGAGGAAAGGTTGACCGAGATCTTGATATGGCGCGGCCAGCGCGCGGCGGTGCGCAGCGCCTCGTCGAGTGCAAATTGGCCAAGCGCGCCAATGAACCCGATGTCCTCGGCGATGGGGATGAAAATGGCGGGCGAGATCTCGCCCTCGCGGGGGTGGCGCCATCGCATCAGCGCCTCGAACCCGACCACACGCTCATCGATCGCATCGACGATCGGCTGAAACATCAGGTAGATCTGGCCCTGCTCGAGCGCGAGGCGCAGATCGAGCTCGAGTGCGCGCCGCGCCTCGGCTCGGGCATGCATCTCGCGGTCATAGCGGCGCACCGTGCCACGGCCCTTGCCCTTGACATCGTAGAGGGCAAGATCGGCTGCTCGCATCAGTGTTTCCACCGAATCGCCGTCTTCCGGCCCGATGGCAAGACCGACACTGGCGCCGATCCGGGCGTCAGTGTCGCCCAGCGGGAAGGGTCGCGAAAGCTCGGCGATGAGGCACTCGCCGAGCGCAGTGGCTGCCTCTGCGTCTCCCGATCGCAGAACCACGGCGAACTCGTCGCCGCCGAGCCGGCCGACCTGGCCGAGAGGACCGACCACCCCGCGCAGCCGTGCCGCGACTTGGATCAGCAGCTGGTCGCCGGTGGAATGGCCAAGGCTGTCATTGACCGCCTTGAAACGGTCGAGATCGATGAACAGCAGGGCTACGCCGGTGGGGCCACTCAGGCCGTCGGCGATTGCGGTATGGATGATCCGGCGATTGACCAGCCCGGTCAGCGAGTCGAAGGTCGCGAGTTCGATGATGCGCTCGGCGCTCTTCTGGCGATCGGTGATGTCGGAGCCGACGCCCCGATAGCCGCGGTAGCAGCCGCTGGAATCGAACTTGGGCGTGCCCGAAAGTGACCAGAAGCGGTCGGTGTCGGCGACACGCACCCGGACCACCACGTCCCTGAAAGGCTCGCGGCGCACGACAGCACGGAACAGCGGCGCTGCGCTGCGCCGATCGGTAAAAAGCGAAAGCCAGTTGCGGCCGAACAGCTCCTTGACGGTCGAGTTTGCAGCCTCGGCGAAGCGACTGGAGACGAAGGTGAGGTTGCGGCGCTCGTCGAACTCGAACAGCCAGTCGCTTCCATTGACCTCGAACTCGTTCAGGAGAAGTCTCACCACCTCCTCCTGCTCGACCAGCCGCTCCTGGGTGCGCAGCCGGGCAATGAAGGCGAAGGTTGTCAGGGCATTGCCCCTGGCTATGACCATCAGGAAGGCCAGCATGATGATGAGAATGTAGACGCCAAACGGCGGGTCCGCCCGGAGCAGCCCCATGATTGTCCCGGCTGCGATCGGACCGGAAAGTGCCATCGCGCCGAGGGGGAAGACGGCAGTCGAGTAGGCCGTCGTGCCGATCCCCACCAATGTCATCCCGACCACAAGGGCAAGTTCCGACGGATCGAGGCTCGGCAGCATCGCGCTGAACAGCATGCCCCAGGCGCTCCCGACCAACCCCATTTCGAGGATGACCTGGATCGTGTGGCGGCGGGTGGCGGGCGTGGGACGGCGCCTCACCGATTCCTTCACCAGGCGCCAGGTGAAATGAGCAGCCATTCCCGTCTGGACGACCATCCAGAACAGGAGAATGTCGGTCGGCGCCTTGTGGGCAAGGGCGGCAAGAACCACGCTCGCATTGCCGGCTGCAACTGCCAGCGTAAAGGGAAAATAGCGGGCCAGGAATTCCAGTTGCGTGGCGCGAACCCGCGACCAGAAGGGATCATCCTCCGGGCCTATCCGCACCAGGTCGCGCCAGCTGACGTCGAGTGCAGTTGCAACCGGTGACTTGAACTGGAAACTCATTTGGCCAAGGGCCCGCTACCGCACCGTGGCCGGCTCCGGCGCACGCCTGCCGCCACGTGTCGAGGCGTATCTGCCATCTTGCGCCGCACACACGTCAGAACGGCAGTGGCCGCAGCAGGTTAAGACCGGACTGACCGAGCCGGCGGTCAGCTGAGCGCAACAGCCGGGTAGCTGCCGAGGATCCGCACCCATTTCGAGTGGAAGGCCAACTCTTCAAGGGCGCGGGCCACTGCGGGCGCCTCGGGCGTGCCCTCGATGTCGATCAGGAACTGGGCTGCCGTGAAGGAGCCCCCGGACAAATGGCTCTCGAGCCGCGACAGGTTGACCCCATTGGTCGCGAACCCGCCGAGGGCCTTGAAGAGCGCGGCAGGGATGTTCTTGACCTCGAACGAGAGGGTGGTCTTGGCTGGGCCCTCCGGCACATGGGCGAGCGGGCTGCGGGCGAGCACCAGGAACCGGGTCCGGTTGTGGTCGGCATCCTGGAGCTTCGTCATCAGCGTGTCGCAGCCGTACAGTTCGGCGGCAAGCGTCGAGGCGATCGCGCCGAGGCCCGGGTCACCTCGCACCATGATCTCGGCGGCAGCGGCGGCCGTGTCGGCGTATGCGACCGGGCGCAGGCCAAGCGTCTTCAGCCGGAACCGGCACTGGCCGAGCGCCTGCGGGTGGGAAATGACCTCGCGCAGATCGGAACGCGTAGCGCCGGGAATGCCCAGCAGGCAGTGCTCGACCTTGACGAAGGTCTCGCCCACGATCGAAAGTCCGCTTTCGGGAAGCAGGAAGTGCACGTCGGCCACCCTGCCGTGCAGGCTGTTCTCGACAGGTATGGCCGCCCTGTTGGCCTCACCATCGATCACGGCCTGCAGGGCATCCTCGAAGCTGAAGCAGGGCAAGGGCGGCGCCTCGGGATCGATCTGCCGAACGGCCTGGTGGGAATAGGCACCCGGTGCGCCCTGGAAGGCGATGGAGCGGGCAGGCTGGGCGCGCGCCTGCGCACGCATCGCGGCGACGAGATCCCGGGCGGGCGGCGGATAGCTGTCCATCGCAGCTGGGCGCATGGCGGCACTCGAGGGCATGGTCAATCATCCCCTACAAGCGCCCCAGTGGCCGCCGTGCGACAGCGATGTCGGGCCGTAACGCGCCGGTTTCGGTTGCCAAGTGCCATGCCGGATTCTAACGACCATCAAGCGGCCGGTCTCCCCGGCCGCTTTCTTGTCGATCTGGCAGCCCGCGGAGGGCAACGCCCGCGTCAGTGGAGCAGGACTTGGACAGCTACGAGTGGACCCGCATCTCCGGAGCGTTGCTCACGGCGCTGATCGCCGTTCTGGGGCTCAGCATCATCACTGGCTACATCTACCGGCCAGCCAAGCCCGACAAGCCCGGTTACGTGGTCGAAGGCGTCGTAGCCGAGGCGGAAGCCTCCGCGCCGGAAGCGGAGCCGGGGGAGCCGCCGCTCGAACTGTTGCTGGCTTCGGCCGACCCGGCGCGGGGTGCGGCCGCGTTCAAGAAATGCGCGGCGTGCCATTCGATCGAGAAGGGTGGCGCCAACGGGATCGGGCCCAACCTCTGGGGCGTCGTGGGCGCGAAGCACGCGCACATGGCAGGCTTCAGCTACTCGCCCGCGCTCCAGACCCTCGCCGACAAAGCTTGGGACTGGGCATCGCTTGATGCCTGGATCAAGAACCCGCGCGCCGCGATTCCAGGCAACAAGATGGCCTTTGCCGGCGTGGGCAAGGCGCAGGAGCGCGCCGACATTCTGGTCTACCTGAACAGCATGAGCGATTCGCAGCTGGCGCTTCCGGCTCCGCCTGCCGAAGTGGCCGCCGGGCCTGAGGTGGCCGAACCCGCACCCGCCGACGAGGCCGTGACCTCCGAGATGCCCGCCGAAACCTGAGTTCAGCTGGCACCCCGATCGCCGGCCGAAGCGCAGATGTGCGCCCAGGCTTCGTCTGCGGTCTCGACCATGTGGATGAGATCGAGGTCCGCAGCATCGATCACACCCTCCTCGGCAATCGCCGTGAAATTGATGATCCGGTTCCAATAGTCCCGGCCGAAGAGGACCAGCGGGACCGGCTTCATCTTGCCCGTCTGCATCAGCGTCAGAAGCTCGAACAGCTCGTCAAGCGTGCCGAAGCCACCGGGGAACACGGCAACGGCTCTGGCGCGCATGAGGAAATGCATCTTGCGGATGGCGAAATAGTGGAACTGGAAGCTGAGCGAAGGCGTCACATAGGCGTTTGGCCGCTGTTCGTGGGGCAAGACCACATTGAGGCCGATCGACGGCGCGCCGGCGTCGGCTGCGCCACGGTTGGCCGCCTCCATGATCGACGGCCCGCCGCCCGAGCAGACGACATAGTCGCGGCTGCCGTCAGGGGCACAGGGTGCAGACGAGGCGAGAAAGGCGAGGCGTCGGGCCTCCTCATAGAACCGGGCCTTGTGCGCCAGCCGCTCGGCCACCCTTCGCTCCGCCTCCGTCCGCGCTGCAGCAACCCGTGCGCCCGCCGCCTCCGGCGACGGAATGCGGGCTGACCCGTAGACGACGAGCGTGGAAGCGATCCCGGCTTCGGCCAGCATGAGTTCGGGTTTCAGCAGTTCGAGCTGCAGGCGCACGGGGCGCAGGTCGTCGCGCAACAGGAAGTCCAGATCCTGGAATGCGAGCCGGTAGGCCGGATGCTCGGTCTGCGGGCTCCGGCCGACTTCGGCGGAGCGGGCGGCATCGATGGCGGCGGGACGGAGGTTGTGGACCTCTCTTGGCAAACGTTCGGTCATCGGCGGCGTCATGAACCAGATCTGGTTCCCACGCAAAAGCCGCGTGCGGCGCAACGCACCGGGTTGACAGCTGGCCTGCCGCCCGCCCATGGCGACACCGGGCCACGCCGCCCCAACGCGGCGCGTGCTCTCTGAAAGGAGAGACCATGACGATTGTTGCAGCGGCGCCGACTGCGCGCCCCCTCCCCCAGCCCGAGATTCGCCCCGCGAGGCCGCATTTTTCTTCGGGCCCCTGCGCCAAGCGCCCGGGCTATGATCTTGCGGCGCTCCCGGTTGACAGTCTCGGCCGCTCGCACCGGGCGAAGATCGGGAAGAGCCGCCTCGCCGAGGCCATCGACCGAACGAGAGCCGTGCTCGGCGTGCCGGCTGATTTCCGCATCGGCATCGTGCCGGCCTCGGACACCGGCGCCTATGAGATGGCGATGTGGAGCCTGCTCGGTGCCCGGGGCGTGACCGCGCTGGCCTGGGAGAGCTTCGGCGAGGGCTGGGTGACCGACGCCGCAAGGCAGCTGAAGCTGAACCCGACGATCCTCCGCGCCGATTATGGCCATCTTCCGGACCTTGCCGCGGTCGATTTCACAACCGATGTGCTGTTCACCTGGAATGGCACGACCTCGGGCGTGCGGGTTCCGGATGGCGACTGGATCCCGGCCGAGCGCGAGGGCCTCACCCTTTGCGACGCAACCTCGGCCGCCTTCGCCCAGCCGCTGCCCTTCGACAAGCTCGATGTCGTGACCTTTTCCTGGCAGAAGGTGCTCGGCGGCGAGGGCGCCCACGGCGTCCTCATCCTTTCGCCGCGCGCGGTCGAGCGGCTCGAGACCTACCAGCCGGCGTGGCCGCTTCCCAAGATCTTCCGCCTGACCAAGGGCGGCAAGCTGATCGAGGGCATTTTCGCTGGCGAGACCATCAACACGCCCTCGATGCTGTGCGTCGAGGACTATCTCGATGGGCTGCGCTGGGCCGAGAAAATCGGTGGCCTTGCCGCGCTTCATGCCCGGGCCGATGCCAACGCCGCAGCGCTCCAGGCGTGGATCGACCGCACCGACTGGGCGTCGAACCTCGCAGTCGATCCGGCCACCCGCTCGAACACGTCGGTCTGCATTGCCGTCGATGGCCCCGCAGACCTGCCCAAGGCGGTCGCCGGGCTGCTCGAGAAGGAAGGCGTGGCGTTCGACATCAACGGCTACCGCGACGCCCCACCCTCGCTCAGGATCTGGTGCGGCGCCACCGTCGAGACCGCCGACATCGAGGCGCTGGGGCCCTGGCTCGACTGGGCCCATGCGACGGCGACTGCAGGCTGAACGGGGAACAGATGGTCAAGGTCCTGATTTCCGACAAGATGAGCCCCAAGGCGGCCGAGATCTTCCGGTCCCGCGGGATCGAGGTGGACGAGAAGCCCGGTCTTTCGAAGGACGAGCTCCTTGGCATCATCGGCGACTATGACGGGCTTGCGATCCGCTCCTCGACCAAGGTGACGGCCGAGCTTCTCGCCGCCGCGACGCGGCTCAAGGTGGTGGGCCGCGCCGGGATCGGAGTCGACAATGTCGATGTGCCGGCGGCGTCGGCCCGTGGCGTCGTCGTGATGAACACCCCGTTCGGCAACTCGATCACGACTGCCGAGCACGCAATTGCGCTCATGTTCGCGCTGGCCCGCCAGCTCCCCGAAGCGGATGCCTCGACCCAGGCCGGCAAGTGGGAGAAGAACCGCTTCATGGGGGTGGAACTCACCTCCAAGACGCTCGGGCTCATCGGCTGCGGCAACATCGGCGGGATCGTCGCCGACCGGGCGCATGGTCTTCGGATGAAGGTGAT
>CALLWN010000354.1 GCA_938016505.1 uncultured Sphingomonadaceae bacterium | reverse complement strand
ATGGCGCACCCGACACGATTCGAACGTGTGACCTTTGCCTTCGGAGGGCAACGCTCTATCCAGCTGAGCTACGGGTGCGTTGGCCGGGCGGATGGGCATTCGGGGACGGGAAGTCAAGCCGGGGGCACGACCTCGAGCGTGGCGCCGGGTACGAGGCGGGGCAGCAGCGAAACCAGCGTGTCGCGTGCCGTTGCAAGGCAGCCCTCGGTCGGCGCGCCATCGGCCCTTGCGACGTGCCAGAAGATGGCGCTGCCGCGGCCGGGGATGACGGGCGCATCGTTCCAGCCGAGCACGACGATGATGTCGTAGAGAGGGTCGTCGCGCCACAGCCGTTCGGCGCGGAAGGGGTGGGGATGGATGACGGGGCGGTTGTAGGCCGGGTCGTCGGGCGCGTCGCTCCAGCCATCGGCGGGCCGCAGCCAGCGCCATGGCAGCCGCAGCGCGAGCGGCGGAACCCGGTCTGGCCGCAGCAGCACGCTGCGCAGCGGCAGCCGTGCCGCAGGCGTCGCGCCATCGCCCTCGCGCTTGGCCGACGCCGGCACGATCCCGCCGCGACCAAGGCTCACGGGCGCGGCCGCCACGGGCGCGGTTGCGTCACCTGCCCTCAGCTGCCCCGCTTCGACGACCAGCCTCACAGCTGGTGGCCCTGGCGGCGCCGCTTGGTCTCGAGATAGGCGGCGTTGTGCGGATTTGGTGGCAGCACCAGCGGCACGCGCTCGACAATGATGATGCCCTCGGCCTCGAGCGCGCCGGTCTTGGCGGGGTTGTTGGTGAGAAGGCGGATCCTCGCCACCCCGAGGGCGCGCAGCATGGCAGCGGCGAGGTCGAAGTCGCGCTCCTCGGCCTCGAACCCGAGCCGGAGGTTGGCGTCGACCGTGTCATGACCCTGATCCTGCAGGGCGTAGGCGCGAAGCTTGTTCATGAGGCCGATGCCGCGCCCCTCCTGCTGGAGGTAGAGGAGGATCCCGCCTTCCCTTGCGATCGCAGCGACCGCGGCGTGGAGCTGGGGTCCACAGTCGCACTTGAGGCTGCCGAGCACATCGCCGGTGAGGCAGGCGCTGTGGAGCCGGACCAGCGGCACCGGGCCGGGCGTGCCGATGACGAGCGCAAGATGCTCGGGGCCGCCGTCGGTGGGGCGGAAGGCGATGACCTGGCACGCCTCCGCTGCGGCAAGCGGAAGCCGGGCCCGGCTGACAATGCGCAGCCTGGGCGCCCGGCGCCACGCCAGGGCTGCCAGGGCCTCGACCGTGAGCATCCCGGGCTGGGGCGGGGCATCGGCAACGACGAAGGCCGCCGGCAGCAACGCGGCGCGCTTGAGAAGCGCCAGCGCAGCCTCGGCGGCCGCGACGTGCCGGCCCGGCTCCCGGGTCGGAAACGGCCCCTTGAGCGGGACCGAGAGGTCTTCGGCCGGATCGGCGGCGGCCATGCTGGAGACGAGGTCGAGCCAGGGCATGCGGGTGACGAGGACGGCGCGGGCCCCGGCTGCCGCGCGCTGGTTGGTGATGTGGAGCGTTGCTGCCCGCTCCGGGGTGAGGAGGAGATCGGCCGGGCCATTGGCCTCGAGCGTCGCCAGTGTCTCGGGGGTGGCGAGTTCGGCCGGGAGGACGTGGAGCGCGGCGCCGGTATCGGTCACGCGGATCGCGACCCCGCGGCGCAGGTCATCGACGGCGCGGGCGAGGGCGAGATCGCTTCCGGGGCTGGTCACAGGTCGAATGTGGCGATGAGCGGGACATGGTCGGAGGGTTTCGGCCAGCCGCGTGCCGCGCGCAGGGTCTCGACGCTGCGGCTGCTGTCGACCAGCGCGGGCGAGCACCAGATGTGGTCAAGCCGGCGGCCGCGGTCAGACGCGTCCCAGTCGCGGGCGCGGTAGCTCCACCAGCTGTAGAGCCGCTGTGGCGGCGGGACGAAGCGGCGGCCCAGGTCGCACCAGCCATGGCTCGCCTGGAGGTGGCCGAGCGCCTCGACCTCGACGGGGGTGTGCGAGACCACGTCGAGGAGGGCGCGATGGTCCCAGACATCTTCCGGCAGGGGGGCGATGTTCAGGTCGCCGACGAGGATCGCGGGCTCGGTGCTGGCGCCGGACCAGTCGGTCATGCGGGCGAGAAAATCGAGCTTCTGGCCGAACTTCGGGTTGGCCTCGCGGTCCGGGATGTCGCCGCCCGCGGGCACATAGACATTGTGAAGGACGATCCCCGATTGCAGCCGGACGGCGATGTGGCGCGCTTCGCCGTTGGCCTGCCAGTCGTGGCGGGCAACGGGGGCAAGCGGCACGCGCGAGGCGATGGCGACCCCGTGATGCATGCGCTGGCCGTGGAGGTGGAGGTGGCGCAAGCCGAGCCTCTCGAAGAGCGCGCGGGGGAACTCGGCGTCGGCGCACTTGGTCTCCTGCAGGCACAGGATGTCGACCGGGCGGGCCGCGACCAGCTGCTCGACGATGTGCGGGCGGGCGCGCACGCTGTTGATGTTGAGGCTGGCGATGGTGAGCGGCATCGCTGCCCATTGGAGCGGACAGCCTGCTCGCGCAAGCCGGCGCGCCGGCAAGGCCCGGTCACGAAACGCATCGGCCCCTGCTCCGGGGGCATGGAGCAGGGGCCTTTATGCGTTCGTCACGCAAGGGAGAGAGGGGCCGGGCAACAGGGGGCAAATCCCGGCGGCGTCTCTCCTGTTCCCCATCTAGCAACCGAAGCCTTTCCAGACGGTGAACGGTCGAAGGTTGCCGGATTGGCGGTTCGCAATCAAGCCTTGTTTGCCGGAAAGGCTGGTCCGTGTCCGTTCGGAATGGACGATCCGGGACTCAGCTGCCCGGACGCATGGCCTTGCGGCGCGGGTCCCGAAACCGGAACTGCGTGTCGGCGACTTCGACATTCCACCGGACATCAGAGAGTTCGACCACGGTCAGGTTGTTCTGGCCGTCGATCACGCGCCAGCCGGTGAGGCGCAGGCCCCCGGGCGCGGCCCTGTCGGGCACCAGGAAGAACCGGATGCGCCCGAGATCGGGGCGCTTCGGGTCCTGCGCCTCCACCGTGACGGTCCCGGGAAGCGGGGAGTCGGCGTCGGGGACGACCTTTGCGACTCGGGAGAGGTCGGCGCCGGGGTCGAGCAGCACGCCGAGCGGCGTCTGCCGGACCGGCCACTGCGAAACCTGGGCGACCTGGTAGTCGATGAAGGACAGGCGCTGGCCGTCGGCGACGACGAGGAAGGTTGCGCCTGGACCATAATCGAACCGGATCCGCCCCGGGCGCTTCAGCGTGAGCGTGCCGGTTGCCACGCTGCCGTCCTGCGCGGTCTGGCGAAAGCGGGCGGTCATGGTGCGGGTGGCGGCGAGTGCGCGCTCGACCTCGCCGAGCGTGGTCGCTGCCGCTGCCGGGTGGGGGAGGGCGATCCCGGCGATGGCCAGCGCGCCGGACGCGAATGCGCCGAGCGCCAACCGCCGGAGGGCAGGGGCGATCATGCGCTTCAGCCTGCTGCCGGGGCCGTGAACCCCGATTGAATGCCCGATTGAATGTTGGCGAGCGCGCGCTCGAGTTCGGCGAACCGGTCGATCCGGGCCGACGCCGGAAGGCTGGCGTGGGGCACGTCGCAATAGCCGAAGGTGACGAGGATGAAGGGCACGCCGGCGGCCCTCGCCGTTGCGGCGTCGGTCGGGGAGTCGCCCACATAGGCCGCCCCTTCCGGAGTTCCGCCAGCGCCGGCGATGGTGTCGAGAAGGTGGCGGGGGTCCGGCTTGCGCCAGGGCCGCGAGTCGGCGCCGACCACCGCGGCGAACCGGCCACGCCAGCCGAGGGCGTCAAGCAGCGCATGGGTGAGGGCCTCCGGCTTGTTGGTGCACAGGGCAAGGCGGCACCCCTGCGCCGCGAGCCTCGCGAGCGCCTCTTGCGCGCCGGGGAAGGGCCGGCTCGCAGCAGCGATATTGGCGCGATAGTGAGCGAGGAAATGGGGGAGGCCGGTCTCGACCATGGCCTCGACAGCATCGGCCGGGCCGGTTGCGGTGAGAGCTTGCTCGAGCAGGCGACGGGCACCCTGCCCAACCATGGTGCGCACCGACTCCGCTTCGACCGGCGGCCTGCCGAGGCATGCCAGAGCATGGTTGAGCGCGGCGGTCAGGTCGGGCGCGGTGTCGACGAGGGTGCCATCGAGGTCGAAGGCGACGGTGACGGGGAGGGGGCGCGCAGGCATGGCCGGTTCGTGGCGGAGCCGCGCGGCGAAGGAAAGCCCTGCGCCACGCAGGCGGGAGTGGAAAGCGGCTGGCCGCTGTGGCAGGGGCTTCCCATGCCAACTGGCTCTACCCCTGCCGTGATCGTCCTGGCGGCCGGCAAGGGCACGCGGATGCGCTCCGACACGCACAAGGTGCTGCACCCGATCGGCGGCCGGCCGATGCTGCTCCACCTCCTCGACACGGTGGCTGCGCTCGCCCCGGAGCGGGTGGTGGTCGTGGTGGGCGACCGCGCTGCGCAGGTCGAGGCGGTGATCGGCCCGGTGGGTGCGGCACTCGTCGTGCAGGAGCCGCAGCTCGGCACGGGGCATGCCGTGCTCCAGGCCGAAACCGCGCTTGCCGGGCATGACGGGCCGGTCCTGATCCTGTTCGGCGACGTGCCGCTGGTGCGGGCCGGGACCCTGGCGCGGCTGGTTGCGGCGCTCACCCCGGAGTCGCCGATCGCGGTGCTCGGCTTCCGGCCTGCGGTCGCGGGCGCCTATGGCCGGATCCTCGCCGATGGCGCGGGGCGAATCGCGAAGATGGTGGAAGCGAGGGACGCGACCGAAGACGAGCTTGCCGTGCCGCTGTGCAATGCCGGGCTGATGGCGGTCCTGGGCAAGCAGCTGTGGCGGCTGCTCGCCCGGGTTGGCAACGCCAATGCCGCAGGCGAATATTATCTGCCCGACATCGTGATGCTGGCCAGGGACGAGGGGCTGGGGGCGATGGTCATCGAGGCCGGAGAAGCCGAGTTGCTCGGTGTGAACAGCCGGGCCGATCTCGCCCGTGCCGAAGCTGCCTTCCAGGCCCGTCGGCGGGCCGAGGCGATGGAGGCCGGCGTCACCTTCGTCGCGCCGGAGACCGTGTTCCTTGCCCATGACACCCGTTTCGGCCGGGATTGCCTGGTCGAGCCGTTCGTGGTGTTCGGCCCCGGTGTGGTGCTTGGCGACAGGGTCGTCGTCCATGCCCATTCGCATCTCGAGGGGGCGCAGCTGGGGGATGACTGCTCGGTCGGGCCGTTCGCGCGGCTGAGACCCGGGACGGTGCTCGAGGCGGGCGCCCGGGTCGGCAACTTCGTCGAGACCAAGAAGACGCGGCTCGGGCCGGGCGCCAAGGCGAACCACCTGACCTATCTGGGCGATGCCGAGGTTGGGGCTGGCGCCAACATCGGCGCCGGCACCATCACCTGCAACTATGACGGGTTTGGCAAGTTCGCGACCCGGATCGGCGCGGGCGCCTTCATCGGCTCGAACAG
>CALLWN010000353.1 GCA_938016505.1 uncultured Sphingomonadaceae bacterium | reverse complement strand
GCTCGACCCCGCGCGCCGCACCGTGCTGCGCATCGCCGACCGCCTCGTCCTCGTCACGCCGCTCACCCTTGCCGGCCTGCGCGACACCCAGCGCATGACGCGGCTTTCGACCGCGCTGCGCGCCGGCCAGCGCCCCATTCTTGTCGCGAGCCGCGCCGGGGCCCAGGCCGCCGAGCTCGACCCACAGGATTTCGCCGCCTGCCTCGGCAGCCCGCTCGACGCGGTCCTCCCCGAAGACCCGCGCGCTGCACGGGCCGCCGCCGAGACTGCCACCACGCTTGCAGACCATGCCGCGCCCGCGCTCGCGAGACCTCTCGCCGATCTCGCGCAAGGCCTTCAGCCCGCTGACGTCCGCGTCCGCCCCGAGGCCCGGCGCGCGCCGCGGGCGGCTGCGCTCCTGGCGCGGCTGTTCGGGCGCAGGGGCAGCTGATGGCGGGCTTCGGCCGCGGGCAGGCAAGGTCTGGCCCCGGCTTGCCAGCCGCCCCCGCACCGGCCACCCCGCCACTGGCGGCCCGCGCGCCGCTCCGGCCCGTCGCCGTCCGGCGCGACGCCACCCGCATCGACCAGGCCCGTGCCCGCGCGCTGGTGCAGCCGGCAATCGCCAGGGCCTTCGATCCGGCAACCGACGGCCGCCGGCCGCGCGGCGAGCTGGCCGCCGCCATCGGCGCCACCATCACCTCCGCGCTCGAGGCGGAAGGCGCGATGGTCGACCCGAAGGACCACCGCGAACTCGTCACCCATTTCCTCACCAACCTCATCGGCTCGGGCCAGCTCATGGCCCCGCCGCCGGTCGCATCCGGCGAGGACGCCGAAACCGCGACCGAGCGGGCCCACCGCCTCGTGCTCGACGCCGTCCTCGACCGGATCGACAGCACCGCGGCCGCCGCCATGAACCGCGGCGAGCTCGGCCGCCGGCTGCAGGATCTTGTCGGGCCGATCCTCGCCGAGCGCGGCATCGTCCTCAACCGCGAGGAACTGCGCGATCTCGTCACCCTCCTCATCGACGACATGCTCGGCCTCGGGCCGCTCCAGCCCCTGCTCGCCGATGACAGCGTCAACGACATCATGGCCAACGGCCCGAAATCGATCTGGGTCGAGCGCCACGGCAAGCTCGAGAAGACCCGCGCCCGCTTCCGTGACCAGGCGCACATGATGGCGGTCATCTCCCGCATCGTGACCGCAGTCGGCCGACGGGTCGACGAAGCCAGCCCGCTCGTCGATGCCCGGCTTCCCGATGGCAGCCGGGTCAACATCATCATCCCGCCGCTCGCCCTCGACGGCCCGGCCATCTCGATCCGCAAGTTCGCCCGCCGCACCATCGATCTCGACCGCATGGCCGCCCAGGGCAACATGAGCCGCGAGATGGCAACGCTGCTCAAGATCGCCGCCCGGATCCGCCTCAACATCCTGGTCTCCGGGGGCACCGGCTCGGGCAAGACCACGCTCTTGAACGCGCTCTCGCAGATGATCGCGCCCGACGAGCGGATCGTCACCATCGAGGATGCCGCCGAACTCCAGCTCCAGCAGCCCCATGTCGTCCGCCTCGAAACCCGCCCGCCCAACCTCGAGGGCCGCGGCGAGATCACCATCCGCGACCTCGTGAAGAACGCGCTCAGAATGCGCCCCGACCGGATCATCGTCGGCGAGATCCGCGGCGCCGAGGCCATCGACATGCTCCAGGCCATGAACACCGGCCACGACGGCTCGCTCGGCACCATCCACGCCAACCGCCCGCGCGAGGCCCTGACCCGGCTCGAGAACATGGTCGCCATGGCCGGCTTCCAGCTTCCCACCCACGCCCTGCGCGCCCAGATCGCCTCGGCAGTCAACCTGATCATCCAGATCGCCCGGATGAAGGACGGGGTCCGCCGGGTCACCAGCATCACCGAGGTGACCGGCCTCGAGGGCGACATCATCACCCTCCAGGACCTGTTCCTGTTCCAGCAGGA
Organism: uncultured Sphingomonadaceae bacterium; assembly: GCA_938016505.1. GTDB lineage: Bacteria > Pseudomonadota > Alphaproteobacteria > Sphingomonadales > Sphingomonadaceae > Thermaurantiacus. The sequence goes on along the minus strand of CALLWN010000353.1, from coordinate 2,405 downwards.
GAGCAGCCCGGCCGGTGGTGCCGACGGCACCGTGCACGGCCGGTTCGTCGCCACCGGCATCCGGCCGCAGTTCGCCGCCCGCGCCGACCATGCCGGGCTCGGCACCCTCCTCGCCGAGGCGCTGGCATGACCGCGCTTCCGGCGCTTGCCGTTGCAGCGCTCGTCGTCGCCGCAGTCGCCGCTGCGGCCCTCGCAGCCGCGTCAGCGGCGCGCCAGCTCATCGCCGCCGCGGGGTTCAGGGCCCGGGCCCGGCGTGCCGCCGCCCTCCGGAGCCAGCCTGCGGTCGAGGTGCGCGGCACCACCAGCCTCGATCGCCGGTCGGCGCGCGATGCCAGCCCGGCGGTCCGGCTCGCACGGCTCGCCGGCCTGCTCGCCGCCGACGAGCAGGCGGTGCCGCGTCCCCGCGCGCTCCTGTTCGGGCTTGTCACCCTCGCCGGCATCCTCCTGTCCGCCCGCGCCGGGGTCCCGGTCGTCGTGGCCGTCGTGCCCGGGCTCATGCTGGCCACCGGCATGTTCCGCTGGCGGCAATCGCGCGCATCCGCCGCCGTCAGCCGGGCGTTCGAGATGCAGCTCCCCGATGCCATCGGCCTCATGGTCCGCTGCGTCCGCGCCGGCGTCCCCGTCGCCGAGTCGATCGCCGAGGCGGGTGCCGAAATGCCGGCGCCGGCCGGGCCGCTGTTCGCCGCCGCCGACCGCAAGATCCGGCTCGGCCGTCCGCTGGAGGCCGCCCTGTGGGACATGGCAGCCGCCGTCCGCATCGCCGAGTTCAACTTCCTGTGCGTTGCAGTCGCAGTCCAGCGAGAGACCGGCGGCAACCTCGGCGAGACGCTCGCCGAGCTCGAGGCCACCGTCCGCAAGCGGCTGGCGCTCAGGCTCAAGGTGCGCGCACTCACCTCCGAGGCGCGGGCGAGCGCGTTCATCATCGGCGCGCTGCCGCTGCTCATGGCCGGCGGCCTCGCCCTGTTCGCTCCCGACTATCTCGCCCCGCTGGTCGAGACCGGGCCGGGCCGCGTGCTGCTGGGCACGGCGATCGGGTCGCTCCTGATCGGGGCCGGCATCATGTCCCATCTCGTGCACCGCGAATCGGGGCCGGCATGATCCCGGCAGACGCCGCCGCAGACGTCCGTATGGCTGCCACCGCAGTCGGCGCGCTGGTGTTCGCCGCAACGCTCGCGCTGGCGCTGCGGCTCGATCCCGCCGCTGCGCTGCCGCGCCGGGCGCGCGCGCTCGCCTCCGCCACCGCGCCCGCGCTGCAGCCGGCCCCGCCCGGCAGGCGAATCGCCGCCACGCTCGACCGGGCGCTCGCCCGCCTCCCGCTGCCGCGCGCGTCCGCCCGCCGCGCGCTCGCCCGCGAGCTGGCGCTGTCCGGCTTCCGCGCCCGCGAGGCGGTCAGCCTCTACCTGGCCGCCCGGCTGGTCGCGCCGCCAATCTTCGCGCTCATCGGCCTTCTCCTTGCCCCGCTGCTCGGCGCCGCGCCACTGCTCGCCGCCCTCGCCGCGGCCGGGCTCGGCATCGCGGCACCGCCGCTCACTCTTGCCAACCTTCGCCAGCACCGCCGCCAGGCCATGGACAGGGCCTTCCCCGACGCGCTCGACCTCCTCGTGATCTGCGTCGAATCCGGCCTCTCGATCGACGCAGCCATTGCCCGGGTGGCGGGCGAGCTTGGCCGTGCCCACCCCGTGCTCGCCGAGGAGCTGCGCGTCGCCGCAGTCGAACTCCGCTTCCTGCCCGACCGCGCCGACGCCTTCGCCAACCTCGAGGCGCGCACCGGGATCGAGGGCGTGCGCGCGCTCATCGCCATGCTCCACCAGACCGAGCGGTTCGGCACCCCGCTGGCCCAGGCGCTCAGGACGCTCGCGGCAGAGGCCCGCACCGCAGCCCTTCTCCATGTCGAGGAGCGCGCCGCCCGGCTCCCGGCAGTGCTCACCGTGCCGATGATCCTCTTCATCCTGCCGCCGCTTTTCATCGTGCTGGTCGGGCCGGTCATCGCCCAGCTGCTCGCCCGCTGACCGACTTGCCCGCCGACCTATTCGACGAGCGCCACCCGCCGGTCCCTGATCGTCCGCACGCCGACCCCCGCGCAGGCGTGGCTGAGCCGCGTGATTCCGGTCACCTCGATCCGCCGCGCCACCAGCTGCGTGCAGTCCGCGCCGTTGCCGGCCAGCTCGACCGTCTGGGTGGGAAGCAGGATCGCGCCGCTCAGCGACTGGCCGCTCCCGGCGACGAGCCGGCTGGTTGCCGGGGCGCCGGTCGAGGCGCCGAGGATCGCGATGCCGGCCATCGCACCCATCGCCGGCGGGGAGAGTGTCACGCGTGCGCCGGGCAGGAAGCTGACCGCATGGCTCCCCGCCCAGAGCGTCGCGCCTGCAGTCTCGAGCACTCCGCCCGCCTCGACGGTCAGCGGC
>CALLWN010000352.1 GCA_938016505.1 uncultured Sphingomonadaceae bacterium | reverse complement strand
CCGCACGATCGTGCGGCTGTCCGATTTCAAGACCAACGAATATGCAAGCCTCATCGGCGGCGCGCAGTTCGAGCCCGCAGAGGAAAATCCGATGCTCGGCTTCCGCGGCGCCTCGCGCTATGCCGACCCGCGCTACCGTGATGGCTTCGCGCTCGAGTGCCGGGCGCTCGCCCATGTCCGCCAGACCATGGGCTTCACCAATGTCGCCATCATGGTGCCCTTCTGCCGCACCCTCTCCGAGGCCGACCTCGTCCTCGAAACGCTCGCCAGCCATGGTCTCGCCCGCGGCGAGCATGGCCTCGAGGTCTGGATGATGTGCGAGCTTCCGGCCAATGTGATCCTCGCCGAGCAGTTCGCCCACCGGTTCGACGGCTTCTCGATCGGCTCCAACGATCTCACCCAGCTCGTCCTCGGCGTGGACCGCGACAGTGCCATCCTCCGCGACCTGTTCGACGAGCGCGACCCTGCCGTCATCGCTGCGATCGAGGCGGCGATCGCCGGCGCCCATCGCGCCGGCATCCCCATCGGGATCTGCGGCCAGGCCCCGTCCGACCATCCGGCTTTCGCCCGCTTCCTCGTCGGTGCGGGGATCGATTCCCTCTCGCTCAACCCCGACAGCTTCGTCCAGGTGGCCCGGATCGTGGCCGAGGCGGAGGCCGCCGCCGCCGCCGCGTCCGCGCCAGATCTCGAGCCAGTCGCATGACCGTCATCAACCCCGAGCTCGGCGAACCCCGCCAGGCCGGCGCGCCCAGGGCTGCCGCGGCGCCCCGCGCTGGCGACCGCGTCGGCCGCCAGCTCCCCGCCAGGGCCGTCCTGGTCTGCATCGAGCAGACGTCCGACGGTCGGGTGCTGCGCGACGCCGGCCTCGCGCTCGCCCGGGTCCTCTCGGCCCCGGTGGCGCTCGTCCAGGTGCTCGAAACCGGTCCGGCGCCAGGCCATCTCCCCGATCCGCTGGTGTCCGCCGTCCGGCGGCGCGAGGCGCGCTCGGCGCTCGAACGGCTGGCCACAACCGGCGGCGATCACGGCGCGCTCGCGGCAACCGTCGTGCTCGAGGGCACGCCGGCGCGGGAAATCCGCCAGCTGGCGCACGAGGCCGGCTGCCGGGCGATCGTCATCGGCCGCAACCGGCAGGGCGGCGAAATGAGCCTGCTCGGCACCACCACCCGCGAGATCCTCGAGCATCTGCCCACCAGTCTCTTCCTGCTGCCGCCTGATGCCCGCACCCCCTTCCTCCCCGATGCCGACCGCCCGATCCTCGTGCCCCTCGACGGATCGGAGTGGGCGGAATCGGCCCTGCCGGTCGCTGTCGCGCTGGCGCGCGCGACCGGTGCCGCCATCCGGATCGTCCATGTGCTCGAGCCTGCGCGCGGGGCCCTGCCCATGCCGCCCGAGGCCGCCGACCTTGCCCTCAGGCGGAAGATGTCCGCGCACGAGCGCGCCCAGTGGCAGGCCTATCTCGACCGGGTGTCGCGGGCCCTCGTGGCCGATGGCTGCAAGGTCGGGCTGCAGCTTCTTGCCGACGAGGATCCGCGCCTCGCGCTCACCGGAAATGCCGGCCGCGAACCCACGGGCATGCTCGTGATGTCAGCCAGGGGCCAGAGCCGGAGCCGCCTCGTCGACCTGCCCGTCGGCAGTGTCGCAAGCTATCTGGCCGCGCGCGTCGAGGTCGCGATGCTCATCGTCCAGACCAACGGTTCGCCGCTCCTGCGGCCGGCGACGGCTGCGGCCTCACCAACGGGACGGCTCCGGCGCTTCGAGTGAACACCGCCCAGGGCCTGACGCAGGGCGCCGCCATCGAAGCGGCCGCCGCTGCCGCTGCCGCCCGGCACGCCACCCGGGTCGAGGGTCGCGTGCCCCGCCCGGCATGGACCGACAGCCGGGCCGCAGACGCCTTCCTCACCTCTGCGGCGGCAGCTGCCCGGTCGGCGCCGGCCGAAGCCGCCGGAGCCGCAGCCTGGCTTCTCGACAATCTCTACGTCGCGCGCAGGGTGGTCGCAGCGCTCGAGACCGACATGCCGCAGGCCTTCTGGAGGCGGCTGCCGCTCATTTCCGCGACCGGCCCCGATGGCACGGCCATGCCGCTGCCACGGATCCTCGCCGTCGCCGATGCCTGCCTGGCCGCCACCCGGTTCCAGCTTTCGCCCGGGCTGCTGGTCGCGTTCCTGCGCGTCTACCAGCAGCAGCTTCCGCTCGAGACCAGCGAGCTCTGGGCGCTCCCGACGGCGTTGCGGCTGCTGCTTCTCGACCGGCTGGCGGCCGGCCTCGCCACGGTCTTCCCGGGGCTTCGGCCACCGCCGGCCGTCCTTCCCGCATCTGCCCTCCCACCCGAGGATCCGGCAGACGCGATCGCCAGCGCGATCACCGGTCTGGCCGAGGCCCGCACCCTGTCCTGGCTCGACCTGTTCGACCAGCTCAGCCCGGTCGAGGCGGAACTCTCCGCCGACCCGGCCGGCTGCTACCCGGCCATGACCTTCGAAACCCGCGACAGCTACCGGCGGGCGGTCGAGGTGCTGGCGCGCTGGGCCCGCCGGCCGGAGCCGGAGATCGCTTCAGCCGCAGTGCAGGCTGCCGCCGGCGCACCGCCCGAGACGCCCGCGCGCCATGTCGGTCACTGGCTCGAAGGCGATGGCCGGCCCGAGCTGGAGGCCCGTCTCGGTCTCCGGCCGCCGCTCGAAGCGCGGCTGCGCCGGGCGCTCCGCCGCAACGCCGGCCCGCTCTATGCGCTTGCCCTTGGCCTTGCCACGCTGGCAGCGCTCGTCGCGCCGGCCGCCCTCCTCGCCGCCGGTCACGCCGGCACCGGCCAGTGGCTCCTCGGGCTCGGGGTCAGCCTGCTGCCGGCGAGCATGGTCGCAACCACGCTCGTCCACCGCGTGCTGACGGTGCTGGTCCGGCCCAGGCTGCTCCCGGCGCTCGACTTCCGCGACGGCATCCTCCCCGGGTTCGCAACTGCGGTCGTGATCCCAGCGCTGGTGAAGGACCCCGGCGAGGCCGAGGCGCTTGCAGCGCGGCTCGAGGCGCATTTTCTCGCCAACCGCGATCCTTCGCTCGCCTTCGTGCTCCTGTCCGATCTCCCGGATGCCGCGACCGCCGAGACCGCCGGTGACGAGAGGATCGAAACCGCCCTCGTCGAGGCCATCACGCAGCTCAACGCCCGCCACGCCACGGCTGGCGAAGGGCCGTTCCACCTGCTCCACCGGCGCCGCAGCTGGTGCGAGAGCGAGCAGGCGTGGATGGGGCGCGAGCGCAAGCGCGGCAAGCTCGAGGATTTCAACCGGCTGGTGCTCGACGGCGCAACCGAGCCGTTTCCGCTGCAGGTCGGTGACACGCACGCGCTGCGCCGGTGCCGCTTCGCGCTCACGCTCGATGCCGACACAAGGCTGCCGCCGGGGGCAGCAGCGCGCCTTGCCGGCGTGCTCGCCCACCCGCTCAACCGGCCGGTCGTCGACCCCGAAACCGGCCGTGTCAGGCGGGGCTACACCGTCCTCCAGCCACGGGTCGAACCGCTTCCGGCAGACCCGGCAGCGACCCCCTATGCCCGGCTCGCGACCGGCGACAGCGCGATCGACATCTACGCAACCGCAGTCTCCGACATCTACCAGGACCTGTTCGGCGAAGGGATTTTCGCCGGCAAGGGCATCTACGACATCGCCGCCTTCACCCGGAGCCTCGAGGGGCGGGTCCCGCCCGAATGCATCCTCTCCCACGACCTGTTCGAGGGGCTCCATGGCCGCGCCGGCCTCGTCACCAACGTCGTCGTCTACGAAGCCCATCCGCGCAGCCACGCCGAGCAGGCCGCCCGGGTCCATCGCTGGATCCGCGGCGACTGGCAGCTCCTCCCCTGGATCGGCCGCACCGTGCCGGACGAGGCCGGCAGACGGGTCCCGACCCGGTTCGGCCCGCTGGGGCGGTGGAAGCTCATCGACAATCTCCGCCGCAGCCTGCTGGCCCCAGCGCTCGTCGCGATGGCGCTGGCCGGCTGGCTCGTCCTGCCCGGCCCCGCGGTCGGCTGGACCCTCCTCGTCCTCCTCGCGCCGGGCCTCGGGGGCCTCACCGAGGTCGCCGCAGGGCTCGCGCCCCATCGCTGGCGGCGGGGCGCGCGCGGCACCCTGCGCCGGGCCGGCGCCGCGCTGGCACGAAGCGCGCTTGCCGCCACCTTCCTGCTCGATGATGCCCGGGTTGCCGGCGATGCCATCGTCCGCACGCTCCGGCGCCTGCGCCGGCGCCGCCGCCTGCTCGAGTGGCGGACCGCAAGCGAAGTGCGCGCGAGGGCCGGGGCGCAGCCGCCGGTCCGGCTCGCGCTCGCCACCATGTGGCCGGCCCAGGCGCTCGCAGCCGGCCTCGGCCTCGGGGTTGCAGCGCTCAGGCCCGAGGCCTTCCTGCCCGCCCTCCCGCTCCTCGTCGCATGGGTCGCAGCGCCGCTTGTCGCGGGCGTGCTGGCCCGCCCCCCGCGCGAGAGCCGGGTGCCGCTCGGCGTGGCCGACCGCCTCTTCCTGCGCGCCATCGCCCGCCGCACCTGGCTCTTCTTCGAGACCTTCGTGCGCCCCGAAACCAGCTGGCTCCCGCCCGACAACCACCATGAGAGCGGGCTCGAGGAGCCGGTGTGGCGCACCTCGCCCACCAACATCGGCATGATGTTCCTCGCTTCGCTCGCAGCGCACCGCCTGGGCTTCCTCTCGCTGCCCGCCCTCGCCGAGCGGACCCGGCGCGCGCTCGATGCCCTCGACCGGATCGATCTCCACCGCGGCCATGTCCCCAACTGGATCGACACCCGGACTTTGGCGCCGCTCGAGCCGCGCTACATCTCGACCGTCGACAGCGGGAACCTCGCCGTGAGCCTCGTCACGCTCGCCGCCGGCCTCGAGGCGGCCCGCCGCGCCACCCCGGTCGACCGGGCCCGGTTCGATGGCCTTCACGACACGCTTGCGATCCTCGGCGAGTGCCTCGCCCCGGCCGCAAGCGCGCCGCCCGAGGTCGCGGCCGCAGCCACCGAGGTCTCGAACCTCATCGCAGGGGTGGTCGAGGTGGCGGATGAGCCCGATCGCTGGGCGGGTTTCGTCCGCGCCGCGCGCGCCACCCAGCTGCCGCGGCTCAAGGCGCTCCTCGCCGACGCGGTGGCAAGGTGGGACGACCCAACCCCCGACCAGCTCTCCGACCTCCAGCTCTGGTTCGAGCGGGCAAGCGCGCAGTTCGCCGAGCTTGGCCGCGATCTCGAAACCTTCCCCGACCCGGTCCGCAGGGTGGCGGAAGCCAGCCTCGGCCCGGCGGTGCCGCTCGCCCCGTTCCAGGAGCGGGTGGCAAGCGCGCAGGGCCTCGCCGGGCTGGCCGGGGCCAGCGCCTCTGCCGCCCGGCAGCTCCGCGAGACCTCCGGCCTTTCGCCGGCTGCGCGCGACGCTGCCGCGGCTGCTGCGGCCGATCTTGCCAGCGCCGCCGAAGCCCTCGAGGAGCTCGACCAGCTCCTCGCAGCGCTGGCCCGCCGGGCCCGGGCGTTCGCCGCCGCCATGGATTTCACGCTGCTCTACGACCGGTCGGCGCGCCTGTTCCGGATCGGCTACAACCTTTCGACCGGCGAGCTCGACCGCAACGTCTACGATCTCCTCGCCTCGGAATCCCGGCTCGCCAGCTATTTCGCGATCGCCAGTCGCCAGGTTCCGGACTCCCACTGGGCCGCACTCGGACGGCCGGTCACCAGATCGTCCCGGGGGCTCTCGCTGGTGTCGTGGAGCGGCTCGATGTTCGAGTATCTGATGCCCCGGCTGCTGCTCGCGCCACCACCAAGGACGCTGCTCGCCGAGGCCGAGACGGCGGCCGTCGCAGCCCAGATCGCCCACGGCCGCGCGCTCGGTCTGCCCTGGGGAGTCTCCGAGGCCGGCTATGCCGCCCGCGACGCCTCCGGGCATTACCAGTATCAGGCATTCGGCGTGCCAGGCCTCGGGCTTCGCCGCGGCCTCGAGGCAGACCAGGTGGTCGCGCCCTACGCGACGCTCCTTGCCTTGCCGGTCGCACCAGCCGAGGCGGTGCGCAACCTGCGGCAGCTTGCCGGGCTCGGCCTCCTGCGCCGATACGGCTTCGTCGAAGCGGCCGATTTCACTTCCCAGCGCCGCCCCGCCGGCCAGAACGTCCTCGCGGTTGCCGAATATATGGCCCATCACCAGGGCATGGGCCTTGCCGCGCTCGTCAACGCGCTCGCCGATGACTGGCTCGTTGCGCTGTTCGCGTCAGACCCGGAGATGGCCGTGGTCGATCTCCTCCTTGCCGAGCGCATCCCGTGGGAGGCGCGGCCCGATCCGGTGACCCCGGTCGAGGCGGTCGCAGAGCAGGAAGCCGTGAAGGCGGTGGCTCTCGCCACCTGGCCCGCAGACGAGGCCGAAGGGGTCCCTTCGCTCCATGTCGCCGGCAACGGGCGCGTTGGCCAGCAGGTCATGGGCCGCGGCGGCGGGTCGCTCCTCTTCGAAGACCAGCTGGTCGCCCGCAGCCCCGGCGTCGGCACCGGTGCCGAAGCGCTCGCCCCGGTCTTCCTGCGGGATGCGGAGACCGGCGCGGCCTGGCGCCTCGGCGAAAGCGGGGAGGCATTCGACGGCGCGTCCTTCGCGGCCGAGTTCGCGCCCCACGGCGCAAGCTTCAGGGCCCGCCTCGCCGGCCTTTCGGTCGGCCTTCGTCTCGCCGCCGCCGCCGAGGATGATCTCGAGTGCCTCCTCCTCGGCATCACCAACGAGACCAGCCGGCCGCGGGTGATCGATCTCCTGCTGGTGCGCGAGATGATCCTGAATCTTCCCCAGGCCCACGCCCGGCACCCGGCGTTCAGCCGGCTGTTCGTCGAGAGCCGCTGGCGGCCCCATGACCAGGCGCTGGCCTTCCGCCGCCGGCCGCTTCGGCGCGAAGACAGCCACCCCGTCGCCCTGGTGCGCCTCCTGTGCGACGATCCCGGCTTCCGCGCCATGGGCCATGAGACCGACCGTGCCCGGCTGTTCCCGTCGCCGGCCGACCCGCTGCGCCCGCGGTTCGGCGATGGTCCGCTCGCCGGCACCACCGGCTTCACCCTCGATGCCGTGGCTGCATTCAAGGCCCGGGTCACGCTCGCGCCCGATTCGCATGTCCAGCTTGCCCAGCTGACCGCCGTCGCTCGCAGCGAGCGGGCTGCCGCCGCCATCCTCGAACGCTACCAGACCGTGGCCGCCGCCGAATGGGCGGCGCGCGCCGCCGCCGCCGCCACCGCCGCGCGTCTCGCCGCGCGGGGCGTGGCCCCGGCCGACCCCCCGGCGTGGCAGGCGCTGCTCGCCCGCCTGCTCGCTGCCCGCCCGCTCGCGCCGCGCGGCGAGCCGCTCCCCGCCGCCGCACCCGGGCAGTCCGACCTCTGGCCAGCGGGGATCTCCGGCGATGATCCCCTGCTCGCAGTCATCAGCCAGGATGGCCAGGACTCGCCGGTGCTGGCCAGCCTGCTCAGGGGGCACCGTGTCGCCCGCGAGCTCGGCGTCCGGCTCGACATCGTCATCCTGTTCGGCGGCGATCCGGGCTACAGCGAACCCATCCGCGACCGGCTGCTGAAGCAGCTCCGCGATGCCGGTGCGACCGACCGGCTCGGCCATCGCGGCGGGGTCCACCTCGTGCCGCTCGCCAACGCGCCCCTGCGCCGGGCGGTCCTCGCTGCCGCGACCGAAGTTCTCGACGCCCGCGAGCCGAGCCTCATCAGGGCGCTGGAACCGCTGCCGCGACTGCCCGACCTGCCGCACTTCCACCCGACAGGCGAGCTTGTCGACCCGGCGCCGCCATCACCGCCGCCACCGCGACAGCTCCTGTTCGAGACCAGGGCGGGCGGGTTCGACCCGGCCACCGGGGACTATCTCCTGACCGGAGGGGCAAGACCGCCTGCACCCTGGTCGAACGTCATCGCCAACCCCGGCTTCGGCACCATCGTCTCCGACCGCGGCCTCGGCTTCACCTGGGCCGTCAACAGCGGCGAATTCCGCCTGACGCCATGGCGCAACGACCCGGTCTTCGATCCGCCAGCCGAGGCCCTCTACCTCCGCGACGAGGTGACAGCGCGCATCTGGACCATGGTGCCCGACCTCTCCGCCCCCGGGGCAGGCGAGGTGCGCCATGCCCCCGGCGCCACCTGCTTCACCCGCACCGACGAGGGGCTCGACCAGGCGCTCGACATCGCCGTCGCCCACGATGCGCCAGTCAAGATCGTCCGCTTGCGGCTCCGCAACCGCACCGGCGCCATCCGCCGGGTCACGGCAACCTACTATGCCGAATGGCTGCTCGGCACGGCGGCGGTCCCGGTCGATCCGTTCCTGGTGGCCGCCTACGATGCGGAGTCGGGCGCGATCCTCGCCCGCAACAGCCGGGTCGCCGACTTTGCGGACATGACAGCCTTTCTCGCCAGCGACCGGCCAGCCCACAGCCTGTCGGTCTCGCGCACCGCCTTCCTCGGCCCGAATGGCGACCGCGCCCGCCCCGATGCGCTCACCCGCTGGGGCCTCGGCGGTCTGCTCGAGGCGCGCGGCGACTGCTGCGGCGCCTTCCAGGTCCATCTCGACATTCCCCCGGGCGGCACCGCCGAGGCCTGTTTCTTCCTCGGTGCCGGCCGGAGCCCGGCGGAAGCAAAAGCCCTTGTCGAACGCTTCAGAAGCCCGGGCGCAGCTGCCGCCGCGCTCGCCGAAAGCCGCGCCGCCTGGGACACGTTGCTCGGCGCCGTCGCGGTCAAGACGCCCGATCCGGCCCTCGACCTCATGGTCAACCGCTGGCTTCCGACCCAGGCGCTCGCCGCCCGGCTGTTCGCCCGCGCCGGACCGGCCCAGGCCAGCGGTGCCTTCGGCTTCCGCGACCAGCTCCAGGACGTGGTCGCGCTGCTCTGGCACGACCCGAGCCTCGCCCGCCGCCACATCCTCGAGGCCGCCGCCCACCAGTTCATGCAGGGCGACGTGCTCCACTGGTGGCACCCTCCGGCCGGGCAGGGCGTCAGGACCCGTTGCTCGGATGACCTGCTCTGGCTGCCCCAGGCGGTCGCCGCCTATGTCGAGGCGACCGGCGACCTCGCCATCCTCGACGAGACCGTCCCCTTCCTTGCCGGCGAACCGCTGGCCGCGGGCGAACGCGAACGCTATGCCGTCTGGCCGCGCGGCGAGCCGGCGCCGCTCTTCGACCATGTCGTCCGGGCGCTCGAACATGGCCACCGGATCGGCCCCAACGGCCTGCCGCTCATCGGCACCGGGGACTGGAACGACGGCCTCGACCGCGTCGGCGAGGCCGGTGTCGGCACCAGCATCTGGCTCGGCTGGTTTCTCATCTCGACGATCGACGCAGTCGCAGGGCTCGCCCGGCGCGCGGGCCGGCCGGAGCTTGCGGCAGCGTGGCAGGCCCCGCGCGCGGCGCTGGCAGAGGCGATCGCGCGCCACGGCTGGGACGGCGGCTGGTATCTTCGCGCCATCGACGACGATGGCGAGCCCTGGGGCGCGGCAGCGAACAGCCAGTGCCGCATCGACCTGATCGCCCAGGCCTGGGCCGTCCTCTCGGGCGCAGCCGACCCGGCCCGCGCCCGGCAGGCAATGGCGGCAGCGCGCGACGCCCTCGCCGAGCCCGACGGCTCGCTGCTGCGCCTTCTTGCCCCGCCGTTCGCGCGCGGCACCCGAGACCCGGGCTACATCGCGGCCTACCCGCCCGGCATCCGCGAGAATGGCGGCCAATATTCCCACGCCGCAGCCTGGTATGGCATGGCCTGCGCCCGCCTCGGCGATGGCGACGGCGCCAGGGCAGCCTTCGACTGCATCAACCCGGTGCGTCACACCGCCAACGAGGCTGGGATCGCCCGCTACCGTGGCGAACCCTATGTCTGCGCTGCCGACATCGCCGGCGAACCCCCGCACACCGGCCGCGCCGGCTGGACCTGGTACACCGGGGCCGCCGGCTGGGCGTTCCGCCTCGCCGTCGAGGAAATCCTCGGCCTGCGGCTGGTGGAGGGCGCGCTCGCCATCGCTCCCGTCCTCCCGCGCGACTGGGCGGGCGCGGAAGCCTGCGTCAGGCGGGGCGCCGGCGCCATCCGGGTCGTCATCCGCGGCGGCGGCAGCGGCCCGTGGCACGTCCGCTGCGACGGCGCGCCAGTCACCGGTCCGGTCGCCTTCCCCGAGTCGGGCGAGCGCTTCGTCGAGGTCGTGCCAGCAGGCACCGGCGCCCACCACCCCGGCGCCG